>JAYUYF010000292.1:0-1718 GCA_043752605.1 Roseiflexaceae bacterium | reverse complement strand
GGTGTTGTCAATCGCGATTTCCCACGACGCGGTCTGCGCACCCACGCTCACGGCGGTGGTGTACGGGCCATACAGCAGATAGCCGGTGCTGTCCTGCGGCGGAGCCTCGCGTGAGCGCCCACCCGCAGCAAACCACGTTCACGTTCGACCCGCCCGCCTGCCTGCTCTGGCAGCAGTGGCAGCAGTGCCGTGCCGCGCACCCACCGTGCGACGACCCGGACGTGCCGGGGGCATTGCGCTATCCCGAACTGGTGCTGGTAGTCGAGCCATCGTGCGTGGAGACGCAGATCGACCTGACCAGCAGTAGCCCGGACGGCGCGATCATCGCGCTTTACCACACGCGTCTGGGTCACAACGAACTGCGCAGTTGCCCACAGCTCGGGCCATTGCTCGCCGCTGCACACACCGCGCTCACCCACACCGATCCGCGCTCGCGCTGGCTGGTGTGCTGGATCACGGAAAACGACCACGGCGGGTGCGAGATCGATCTCGCCCGCGGTGAGTCATCGATCCTGGGCAGACGCCCGATGAAGATCTTCCTGGACAGGATCCCGCGTGCGGCGTTGCCCGCGCAGATCCTGGCTGCACTCGCCACCTGAATCGTTCCGGCTGCTCCCGGCTTGCGTGTATGCGCCGGCCGGGCAGGGCTGGCGCGGAGGATGTTTCCCATGAATCTCAGTGATGCCATCGCACGCGGCGCAGCACAGCGTCCACAGGGACGCAGCCAGTACTTTGTCGACGACGGCCACATCCTCCGCAGCTGCACCTTTGGTGCGGCCTACGAGGGGTTCTTTGGCCACCTGCCACCCGATACGTACAACGCAGAAGCGATCTACCGCGAACTTGACGCCGTGTTTGGCGACACGCTGCACCGCGAGGTCTGTGACCCCGCAATCAATTGCGCGGCGCGCTTCCCGCTGGGGAGCGTGATCGTGGTGCTCAACGATGGCAAGCGCTGGAGCCGCGAACAGATCGCGGCCTGGCTGCGGTCGATCGGCGAATAATCCATCTCCGGCTGCCCCCGGCTTGCGTATACGCACTGGCCGGGCAGGGCTGGCGCAGGAGCATTCGCATGAAACTCAGTGAAGCCATACGCGCCGGCGCGCGCAAGCGCCCGCAGGGTACCGGGATTTATTTCCCGCTGTTGGCAGACGGTACGATCGCGAGCTGCGCGCTTGGCGCAGCGATCGAGGGCGCGGTGCCCGACATCGATCCGTGCATGCCGGCAACGGATGCATTCCGCATGATCGGCAGGTTGTTTGGTCATGTGCTCCGGCTGGAGTACCGGGATCCGACGATGCCAGAAGCGGTTCCCGACCTATTCCCGGTCGAGTCAACGATCTACCACATGAACGACGACGCGGGCTGGTCGCGCGAGCAAATCGCCGACTGGCTCACCAGCCTGGGCATCTAATCACCGTCTTCCCGCCAGACCGGGCCTGTGCGTTCCGCACCCGGTCTGGCGGGTGCGGTCTTTGGAGGTTTCCCATGCATCAAGTTGAATTCTGGTCGCTCGCACCCGCGAGCACCACGCCCACCACGCCTACCGTCGCCACCGACACCACCGACACCACCGCGACGCCCACGCCGCCGCCGCTGCCAGACCTGTGCGATGTCAACGGGCAGGAGCACGTGAAACGTGCGATTGAAGTGGCTGCCGCTGGCGGGCATCACATCGCTTTCACGGGCGGCCCCGGTCACGGCAAGACCATGATCGC
>JAYUYF010000291.1:0-1720 GCA_043752605.1 Roseiflexaceae bacterium | reverse complement strand
TGACGGGCTATGCGGTTGCGCCTGCGCAGACCAAGGAGCAGCCGTATGCCGAGGATTTTCTGGCCGCCCGCGCCATGCCGCAGCCGCGCCTGCCGATGGTTGGCGTGGCCGCGACTGGCCCGTATCTGGCAGATACGGGCTTTGAAGGGCGCGACCGGCACCAGCACTGGCACGCCGCATACGACGCGCAGGTGCTGGCACCGCCGCGGCGCGACCGCGCCCTGGCGTGGCCGATCGACTGGCGACGGTATCACGCGCGGTTGCGGCAGATCGTCGCGGTCGTGCACGGCAAATGGACCGAGCAGTTGCGCCTCGACGAGGAGCGACCGCACACGTTGGACGGGTTTCTGGCCCGGTTTGCGGCGATGGGTGCGCTGCACAACGTCTGTATCTGGATCAACCGGTCGTTGGGGCGCGCACCGCTCGCCTTCGCCGACCTCGTTGACTGGTAACAATATGCACCAAACATATACCGTGTCACCCCGTCAGACCCCGATCTGCGTCATGCTATCGCCCGCCTCGCGCAGTGCATCTTCGGTGAGCATACTGCGCAGGCGCTCCTCGAACGGCTCGGGTGTGACCGGGCCATCGTAGCCAATCGTCTTGAGCGTGCCCATAAACCCGGCGATGTCGATCACACCCGTCGTGGCGGGCAGGCGGCGCACATTGTCGATCTGCTCGTCGACCGTCAGCCCCGCAGGCGCATCGTTGACGTGGACATACACCACATCGCGCGCGCTGAGCGCCCGCAGATCGGCCAGATCGCCGCCGCTGGTGTACCAGTGCCAGGCATCGAGCAACAGGCCGACGTGCTCGCCCAGCGCATACGAAAGCGCCAGCGCGCCATCGAGCGACGAGATAAAGCCGTAACGTTTGTCACCGCGCAGCGTGTGTGGGCCAATAAATTCGATACCCAGCTGGCAGCCGTGCTCGCCCAGGATATCGGCAACCGGCCGCAACTGCGCCAGGTGGAAGGCATAATGCTCACGAAAGGGCAGGTCTTCCGAAAACGGCAGCACGACGGTGATCGCGCGCGTGCAGCCGACGGCGGCGGCGAGCTTCGCCTGCGCGGCCAGCGTCGCGAGCGCATCCTGGTCGTACGGTTTACGCCAGTTGATCGGCAGACCCCAGCCGCCGTAGCGCAGCCCGTGCGTGCTGGCGATCTCGGCCACTGTCTCGGCCGAGGTGGTGGTGGCCAGCGCGTAGGCCTCGTGCATCGGCAGGTCGATCGCCGGCCAGCCGTGCGTCTGCGCCAATTGCGCCGTCGCCTCCAGATCGGCCACAATTCCCAGCGCGCCCGGGTTCAGATTACGATACATACAAACTCCTCACTCATCGATCTTGACGCAGATAGCCGCCGTGGTAGAGTGTACGAGAAGATCCAGCGCACGGCAAACTGGTAGCGAGCAATCCTGAGCGAAAGAGGGTGAGGGTATGGCGGATGAGACCCGAATCTGGCGCGCGCTGTATGCGGCGGCCGACGTATTCCGGCAGCAGGCACCGTGGAACGCGCTCACCGAAGACTATCTGTTTGGCATCCGCGTCCCGCAGACGGGCGAGATCCACTATTGTTGCGTCACCGGCGCGGGCGGCGAGCATCTCGCCCTGATCGTCTACCCCGGCGATGCCGGGCTGCGTGCCTATGAGTTTCTGCAGGCCAACAATGAGTTGCCACCATCACGCATGTTTATGCATCAGCACTGCGTGTCGATCTCCTTTG
>JAYUYF010000290.1:0-1720 GCA_043752605.1 Roseiflexaceae bacterium | reverse complement strand
CAACCGTGATCACCACACCCGCCAGCGTGACGACGCCTGCGCTGATGACGGGCAAGACACGCAACCATGTACGTTGCATCGGCAATCGGTCAAACAGGTCGCGCGCTTTGACAAGCGCGATGCCGATCAATGTGAGGACGGTGGCAAGCCCGGTGCTAAAGACCAGAATCAGTATCAGACCAAAACCGACGCGGCCAAGCGCGATCGCGCTGAGCATCACAACCAGCGCTGACGGGCACGGCAAGAGCCCACCCGAAACGCCGAGTGCGAGCAGGCTCCGCCACGAAACGCGCTGCTTTGTACGATCGCCGCGCGCGCGTGCGGTAGCCCAATCGGCCAGCGCCTCATCTTCTTCGTGTGTGTGCCCACCAGGGCCATGTGTATGCACGCCAAAGCCGCCGTGTGCGTGCGCGCCAGCAGGGGCACGCGCCGCACGCAAGCGCGCGCGAAACAATGCGACGCCGATTGCAATCACGAGCAGCCCGCTGACCAGTTGGAGCACCGGGTACAATTGTTCGGGCAAGATGTACTGTGAGAGCAGCAGCGTCACGCCGCCAAGCGCGAAGACACCGGCGGTATGCGTGATCGTCGTGATAACACCAAGCATGAGCGCGTGGAGTGCGGTGCCGCGCGAGCCGACGAGGTATGCGGCGACGACGGTCTTGCCGTGGCCGGGAGCGAGCGCGTGCCCGGCCCCAAGCACAAATGCCAGTCCCAGCGCGCTGAGCACAAATGTCGGCGTCAGATCTGGCGCGGCCACAAGCTCAGCGAACCGGTCGGAGGTGCGCTGGTCGGCGATTGCACCACGCGCGGGCACAGCAGCCTGCCCGACACCCGGCGCAGCCACTACTACCAGCGTGCGCGTATCGACTGGCGCGGTGAGCAGGTCTTCCGGGTAGACGCGCAGTTCGTCGCTCGTATCCTGTGCCGGGACGCTACTCTGCGTCAGCGTGGCACCAGCACCAGGCCGGGCGATAAGCTCGCGCCAGCCCTGTCGTTCTTCGTAATTGTTAAGCGCAAAGTCGATGCGCGTGTCAGCGGTGAGCGCGAGTGGTGCGCGATAATCGATCACCAGCCGCAGCGTCAGCAGGCCGCCTTGCCCGCGTGGGAACGAGAGCTCGTGCGCAATCGGTTCGAGCGTGACCGAGCGGCCATCAACTTGCAATGCCAGTCCAGGTGTGAGTGTCGCGATTTGCTGCACAATATACGCATCACGTTCGGCATCGTTTGCATCGCCGCTGCGATCGGTATCGATCCGTTGCAGCTCCTGAAGCGCCGGAATCTCGGCCATGTCCACCACATAGCGCAGCGCGACATAATCGGTATATGGCTCAACACGCACAAACTGGTTGACGGTAAAATTGCCAAGCGGATGCGCCGCAGCGTGCCCGGGCAGCAACAACAGTGTGCCAAGCAGCGTGATCAGCGCCAGCAGCGAGCGGCGTGCGGTCATCGACTCATCCGCAGCAGCCGGGCGGCACGAGCACGCAGCGCACTGGCGGCATCTTCAAACGCGAGCACGCGCTTGATGTCGTTCGCCAGATGCTCATCCCAGTAGTGGGTGGTCTTGGCGACGGCAGTCACGACGTTTTTGATCTCGAGTTTGAGCGTATAGTATGATGCAACCGGCACCAGCAAGTTCACACCATCGGCGCGCGCAGCGACATTCTCAGCCAGCACCGCCTCGGCGAGCCAGCGCGCCATACCGGGCGTATCACAG
>JAYUYF010000289.1:0-4596 GCA_043752605.1 Roseiflexaceae bacterium | reverse complement strand
GTACACCTCGGGGGGCACGCCGTGTGCCGCGGCATAGCTGGCCAGATCGTGGGCCGCTGGCTGGCGCGCGGTGTGTACGCTGGGGCTCGGGGGCGGGTCAACCCGCACATTGAGCCGCGCCGCGAGTTCGCGCTGGCCCCCGTGTTCCCCACTGACATGGTCGTGCCAGATGAGCCGCCCGTCATCGCCTTGGGTGATAGCAAGCCCGCCGCTATCGCTGCCGTTGCGCCACGGGGCATTAAAGCGATTCTTCCCCGCCTGGGGGTTTGCATGGGGCGCAAGGTATGTCAGTATGGCCCGTGTCTCAGATTCGAAGTCGAATGTGGGCTGGGGAGCAGCCGATCGGCTGCGATAGGGGGTGGCATTCATTGCACACCGCCGATCGCCATAGCCGCACCCATAGCCGCACGCCCGCGCACACCCACACACACCGGCGTATAATGAACCGCGTGCAAATCGCGTCCTGATAACGCGCACGCACACCCACACACACCAGCAAACCGAACGGTGTTTTTTAGCGTAAAATCACAAGAACCCAAAACCAGGGAAGCACGAATGAGGAGACCCATGAGCGACACACTGATTATTGCCGGCCAACCGGCCCCCGATTTCGCGGCCGTCACCGAGAGTGGCGCGACCGTGCGGCTCAGCGATTATCGCGGCAAGCGCGTGATCATCTATTTTTACCCAAAAGACGACACGCCGGGTTGCACCACCCAGTCGTGCGGCTTCCGCGATAACTACCCGATGATCGAAGAGAAGAACGCAGTCGTCCTCGGCGTCAGCCCGGATGGCCAGAAATCACACGCAAAATTCAAGACCAAGTACGATCTGCCCTTCACACTGCTTGTCGATGAAGACCACACGATCGCCAACGCATACGGTGTGTGGGCCGAGAAATCGATGATGGGCAAGAAGTATATGGGGATTGAGCGCTCGCATTTTGTGATCGACGAGCACGGTACGGTCGTCGAGGCCGCTGTCAAGGTCAAGCCCGAAGACAGCGTCAGCCGCGCGATCGCTGCGCTGGGCTAGCGCGCCAC
This sequence comes from Roseiflexaceae bacterium, assembly GCA_043752605.1. GTDB lineage: Bacteria > Chloroflexota > Chloroflexia > Chloroflexales > Roseiflexaceae > JAYUYF01. The sequence continues at coordinate 3,553 of JAYUYF010000289.1, read as the reverse complement.
CACGCGCCTCGGTAGGGCCGACGCATTCCCGCGCTAGCCAGCGCGGGGATGCGTCGGCCCTACCGGGCATCACCGCCGCATCAACCGCATCTGCAGCCCACCTTTGGGCCGCAGCGTAATCAGCGGATCGGGCACCGGATCGGCATTGCTCAGCAGCTGGAGATCGTAGCGCCGCACCAGCCGTGCGAGCACGATCTGGGCTTCCACCAGCGCGAGTTGCTGGCCGATACACAGCCGTGGGCCGCCAAGAAACGGGTAGTAGGCGTATTTTTGGCGTTCGCTGTGTGTGCCGGGTGCGAAGCGCTCTGGCAGAAACCGCTCGGGCTCGACCCAGAATGCGGGCAACCGGTGGGTAATATACGGGCTAAGATCGACCCAGCTACCGGCCGGGATATGGTAACCGCAGACCACATCGTCCGCTTTGACCAGCCGGCTAAGAATATAGACCGGCGGCCGGATACGCAATGACTCGTCGATCACCATGCGCGTGTACGGCAGCTGCGCGAGCGATTCGATCGTCAGCGGTGTATCGCCAAACACATCCACCTCAGCGCGCAGTTTTGTCAGCACGTCCGGGTTCTGCGCCAGCAGGATCAACGTCCACATCAGCGTCGTCGCGGTGGTCTCGTGGCCAGCCAGGATCATCGTCAGCACTTCATCGCGCAACTGCGCATCGGTCATGCGTTCGCCGGTATCCTCATCGACGGCCTGCATAAACATGGTGAGCAGATCACCGTGGTCTTCATCGCTGGCACGCCGCACGGCAATGATCGATGCCACCACGCGGTGGATATCGTCGATCGCGTGGTTCCACGCGCGATCGGGGCCAAACGGCATGAACGGTTTGATCACGTTGCCGCTGCGGAAGCGCCGCACCAGCTGCGCGCTCAGCTCGTTGAAATTGCGGCTGACCTGCTGCGCCTGGTCGGCGACACCAGTGCCAAACAGCGCCTGGCCGACGATCTGGAGCGTGAGGGTCGTCAGCAGTGCCTCAACATCAACGTGCGCGCCATCGGCGGTGTGGGCCCAGGTATCAAGTTGTGTATCGGCGCTGCTGGCCATCATGTCGATCATCGCCGCGATCCGCTGGCGGTGAAACGCCGGTTGTGCGAGCCGGCGCTGGCGCAGCCAGTGATCACCCGTGCTGGTAAACAGCCCGCGCCCGGCAATCCAGCTCACCAGGTTGTAGCTAACATGCTCTTTGGTATAGTTGCGCACATGCTCCTGCAACGCGTGGCGCACCGCTTCTGGATGCTTGAACAAATACGTTTGCTTGTGCGCAGTACGGTAGCTCACAATCGGCGCATCGAACTGCTCGATACGCCGCATGAATGCCAGCGAATCCCGCCTGATCTCGGGGAGTACGCCGAGCGGCGAGCGTGTCGGGTAGTGCGGCGGCTCACGACGAATATTGACGGACACAGTCATACTGCCTCGCTTGTTATTGTGTCAGAAGCCAGTTGCACTACGCGTCCGGCAAAGATACCGTGTAAAAGGAGATCGAGCGCGGTTTCAACAATTGTGAGAAACGGCTCGTTTTCACTCCGCAGCCAGTCGAAGACAGCGGCGAAGTAGCAATTGCGCAATGCGCGCCCGATTGTCAGCGCCGACACATCCGCGCGTACCGCACCACGCTGTTGCGCGGCGACGACAAGCTCGGTGAGCAGCGCGTCGAGCTCGGCCACCCCGCCGACGGTGCCGCTGGCGTTGCCGGTGCGGCTCAACGACTCGATGCTGATCAGCAGCACCAGCGCCCGCTGCGCGGTGATCCCGGCGCCGAGTGCCGCGTAGATCGCGCGTACCTGCGTGCCGAGATCGCGCAGGTAAAAATCTGGCTCGCGCTCGAGCAGCTGCTGGATCTGCGCAAGTTGCAGCTGGCCGAGATGATCGAGTACGGCCGATTTGGTGGCAAAATGGAGAAAAAAGGTGCCTTTCGCGACGCCCGCTGCCGCGCAAATCGCGTCGACCGTCGTCTCGTGATAGCCGTGCTCGAGAAAAAGCGCGACGGCGGTCTCGAAGATTCGCTGCTGCGTCGCCGCACGCTGTTGCTGCCTGCGCTCCAGATACTACCTCCTAAACTCCGGTCACTGACTACGGTCATTATACTCTATTGTGTCGTACGTGCAAGCTCCATTTTGACGACAGTGTGCGAACGTGGTATACTTTGACTGCCCCTCCCCAGGGGGGTGGGGTAGGAGGTACAAAAGATGGCTGATCAGACATTAATGCTAGCGGTGACCGGGATGACCTGCGCAAGTTGCTCGGCGCGGGTCGAGCGTGCGTTGAAAAAGACGCCCGGCGTGCTGGCGGCGCAGGTAAATCTGGCGAGCGAGCAGGCGGCGATCACGTTTGACCGTGAGCAAATCGGGCCGCAGGTGCTCCAGGGCGCGATCGAGCGCGCGGGGTACGGTGTCATCACCGAACGACAGACATTTCACATCGCCGCGCTGACGCAGGTTGATACCGAGGCGATCGAGCAGCTCGCCGCCGCAGTCCAGCGCGAAGCAGGTGTACTCGGCACCAGTATCGATGGTGTCGCGGGATTGATGCGCGTCGATACCGCCAGCGGCACGCCGGTCACCACGCTCGTCGATGCGATCACGCGCGCGGGCTTCGCGGTGAACGATGACGCGGGCACGACCCAGGGCGCCAGCGAGGCCGTGCAGCGCGCCGCTGATCTGGCCGAGAAACGCCAGACGTTGCTGGTAGCGGCGGCGCTCACCATTCCGTTGTTTCTGCTCTCGATGGCGCGCGATTTTGGCTTGATCCAGCCGTGGCTCACCGCCACGGGCCAGGCGATCATGGCCAGCATGCCGCCGATGCCGATGAGCGCGATGATGACGCACATTCCGGCGCGTGAGGATTTACTCAACGCGGTCTTCCTCATGCTGGCCACCGCCGTGCAGGCGTATGGCGGCTACGATTTTTATGTCAATGCCTGGAAGGCGCTGCGCAACCGCACAGCGAATATGGATACGCTGATCGCGCTCGGCAGTTCGGCAGCATACTTCTATAGCCTGGCGGTGATCACGCTTGGCTGGGCGCAGCACGTCTACTTCGAAACGGCTGCGGTGATCATCACGCTGATTCTGGTCGGAAAATATCTCGAGGCGCGGGCAAAATCGGCGACTGGCGAGGCGATCCGCGCATTGATCGGGCTCCAACCCGCGACGGCGCGTGTGCTGCGCGGTGGTGCCGAGGTCGAGATTGCGGCGGCGCAGGTACGCGTCGGCGAGATCCTGGTGGTGCGGCCGGGCGAGCGGGTGCCGGTCGATGGTGTGATCATCAGCGGCGAATCGACGATCGACGAGAGCATGTTGACGGGCGAGAGCATGCCGGTCACACGTACGGTCGGCGAGCCGGTGACGGGAGCGACGCTCAACACCACCGGCAGCTTCCAGCTGCGCGCCGTGCACGTGGGTGCCGATACCGCGCTGGCGCAGATCGTGCGGCTGGTACAGCAGGCGCAGGGCAGCCGCGCGCCGGTGCAGCGGCTGGTCGATCAGGTATCGGCGGTGTTTGTGCCGGTGGTGCTGGTTATCGCGCTGAGCAC
>JAYUYF010000288.1:0-4596 GCA_043752605.1 Roseiflexaceae bacterium | reverse complement strand
TTGCGCGCCCCCGCTGCTCGCGCATCGTGATGTAGCGCTCAATCGCTTGGGTGAGACCAGTGGTTGACCACGGTGATTACGATGGATATAACCGCTTCGTGCGGGCGCGCGCACTGGTGAACTGCCACGTAACGGTCGCCTTTGCGGCGTTCCGCGCTGCCGCCCACGCGGTGGTTTTGGCGCGCACGTCTTCCGCCGATGGCACCCGGGTCGACAGGCACTGACGCTGGAGCACGGCGAACGCGCATGCTGCCATATTCAGCCAGCTCCCGTGTTTCGGCGTGGAGCGAAAATCCAGCTTGCCGACGATTCGGCGCGCCCCTCGCACGCAATGCATATGCCGCTGCGGTGCGCTGGGGCCGGTGTACAGCGTGCAAGGCGGCCGCTGCATAAGTGCATCGCTGCGAAGGGTGAAGCGCGTCGGGGGGGGTGCATCGCTGCTGGTGCATCCGGGCGCTGCGCACTTCGGGTGCAAACAGGGGCAAGAAATCAAGATTTCAAGATGCACGCCCCGGCGTGCGTCGGTCGGTCGGTCTGGTCTGCGGTGCATCGGTCTGGGGTGCATCAGTCGGATGCAGACAGACAGACGGGAGATTTGCATCCTGGTGCATTCTGTGTCACCATACCCCTGGGTAACACGAAAGGGGCGCACGATGGATACCACGTTCACGCTTCCCCAGGCGGCGCGCCGCACGCTCGAAGATCTGGCGCGTGCCGAGAATGCATCGGAGTCGGATATCATCGCCCGCGCACTGGCGGCCTATGCGCAGCTGCGCGTCGACGCCGTCACCGATGCCCGCTGGGAACGCCTGTTTGCTGATCCGGGGTCTGAAGCCGTGCTCGCCGAGCTGGTGCGCGAAGGGGAGGCGGCGATTGCGGCTGGCCAGGTGTATGATGGCGACCCGGCCAGCTGGTGAAGTCGCGTGCTACGTCGCAGTTCTGGGATCGCTTCGCCGCGCTCCCGCTCTCTGTTCAGGCGGCGGCGCGCGCCGCCTATGCGCAGTGGAATGCCGATCCGTTCCATCCCGGCTTGCACTTCAAACGCGTCTCTCCGACACAGCCGCTCTGGTCGGTGCGGATTACCGCGAATTACCGCGCGCTGGGCTTGCGGCGCGATGATCTCATTGCCTGGATTTGGATCGGCCCGCACGACACCTACGATCGCCTCATTCGGCGCGGCGGCGATTGAGCACCAGCCAGCAGCGCCGGTGTGATCCATGGATCACACCGGCGCGCAGTCGTAGCCTTTTTTAGGTAGCACTTTGGTGCTTTTGGCGCGCGGTTGCCGTACTTTTGCCGAACCCGCAGCCGATTCCTTCCCGATCTTTTACCGATCTCTCCCGAGGTTTCCCCGAGTCGCTTGCCCTGACCTCGCCCTATGCTTTCCGTGCGCCCCTACTACCAGCGGCGGCGGCGGCGCGCAAGGATATGCGCCCGCATATAGGCGGCGGCGTTCCACGCGCCGCGTTGTGCGGGTGGTTGCCGAGCCCATGCCGCGCGGTAGCGGGCAAGCATCGCCCGATCTTCGGGTGTCAGCGGTCTGCGCTGGTGCCCGGCATCCAAGGCGTGTTGCATGGCGTCGAGATCAACGTCGGTGAACTCTGCCCAGATCGCCCGCCCCAGCGCATCATGGTAGTGCGCGTAGGCGTCGAGCATCGCGGCTTCGAGCGCGGCGATGCGTTGCACAAGCTTCGTATTCGTGGGGTGTCACCGTCGTAGAGTACCCGGATGGTTGTCAGGTTGCCCGCTTCGAGGATCGTCAGGCGCTCTTCGACCGCGCGCAGCTTCAGATTCAATTCGAAGACCGCGATTGCGGCGCGCAGCCGCGTACTTGGCGGGCTTGCCGGATCGTCAAGCACCGCTTCAATAACCGCCGCCGCCTTGCCTTGCAGATTGAGGATGCGCCGCGCCGCCGAATCAATCAACAGGCTCTCTTCCTCTGCGAGGGCCGCACGAAATAACGGATCGGCAAGGTAGCGGTTCGCGGTCGACTGGCTAATGTGTGCGTGGCGCGCCGCCTCTGCGACCGTGGCGGTACACAAGGCAGTGCATGCACATCCAACACGGCCGCCCCGATGCTGCGCAGATCGGCGATGATCTGCGCGTGGTTTGCGTCGACCCGCCGCGCTCGGCTCATAGCGGTGCGCTCCCGCCCTGGTCTTCCTGTAAGGCCAGCGCCAGCGCGGCGGGGTGGATATTCCGCGCGCGGGCAAAGTCGCCAAACAAGCGGGTTTCATTCGGCCCGCCTGCCAGCCGCTGGCGCTGGCCAGACTTCGCCATGACGGACATCTGCACGACCGCCCGACGCGCCGCTGCGAGGTCTTCCAGCGTGTGCGATGCGCCCAGCGCGATCGCGGCCGCGCCGGGTGCATCGGTGCGCAGCGGGGGCGGTGCACCGGCGAACAGATCATCTTCTTCGCCAGTATTGCCGGGTGTGCCGTCTACCGTAGAAGATTCTGGGGGTGTTTCTACGCTTTCTACGCTTCTACGTTCTACGCTTGGTTCGTCGACCGGCGCATACGGCTCAGCGGGCGGGGGTGGGGTGTCTACCGTAGAACGTAGAACCGTAGAAACCGTAGAAGCTACCGTATTTGTTTCTACGGTACGTTCAACCAGCAGATAGCGCGTGGTCTTTTGCCCTTCGCCGGGCGACAGTGCGAGTACATCGCCCGCGTCGACCAGGAGCCGTAGCAGGGTGTCGACGCTCTTTCGGGGGCGCGGTGCGTATTGCCCGATCTCCCGTGCGGTCATCGGCACGCCGCGATTGAGCACACGCATCAGCTTCGCTTCGTCTTCGCTCTCGCGACTCTCGGCACGCGCCGTGCGCAGCTGATCAATAAGTTGGTGGAGCCCTTGTCGCCAGCGCTCGGCAATCTGCGCGGCGCGGGCCCAATGCGTCAGCGCGATCACGGGCTCGCCGGCAACGCTGGCCAGTAGAATGGCCACGCACAAGGCCATGTTGGGCAGCCGCCCATAGCTGGCATCTACGTCTTCGTTTGCGTGGTGGGTGAGTAGATCGCGTATCCCGTCGTGATAGGCGTAGTATGCTTCAAGCACGCCCGGCCCCAGGGTGAGTTGCACGGGGGCTGGCGCGTGCAGCTGGGCATCGTAGGTGCCAGTCGGTTTGCGCTTGCCTTTTGGGTTTACCTTCATACGCTCTTCGATCGCGACTTCGGGGATGCCGAGCCGTGCATGCCAGGCACGTAGTGGGTCGACGATCTGCGCGGGCATTGCAATGCGCCCGGCCGCCCAGCGCGCGTTGCTCGGCGGCGCATCGCCCGGCGGCGCAATGAACGCAATGCGAGCGAAGAAGCCGTCGCCCCACAGCTGCGAGCCCGATCGTGCGTGCCGTCGCAGGTCGCTGGGGGTCATGCTGGCCAGCAGCGCCAGATACGGGCGATCGATCGTGACCTTGCCCCGCGCGATCGTGAGATCGGCCGATCGGTCTTTGCCGTCGAAGAACTCGCGTAGGAGCGAACGAAAGTCGGCGAGCGGCCCCTCGCGGCGCATCATGCCATCCAAGAGCCCGCCGAACTCATCCTTGAACCAGCCGCGTTGACCGGCGAACGCGATGCGCGCCGATTCGCGGTTCTGTTCAGCGAACGGAAGATCGCCATAGTCCGCCGCCACGTTGCCCGCCATTTCGCGGATGAGCGCCTGCGGGGTGGCACGCTCGGGGAGCAAGAGATCATCGCCGATCGCGCGAGTGAGCACATCGGTTGCCACCATCGCGGCCGTCGTTTTTGTGAAGATGGTCGACCGCGATACCAGCGCCAGATAGAGCGCCGGATGCAGATCACGGCCTCCCCAGGGCAGCACCACGCGGCGTGCGGCGATCGTCGACAGCAGCCAGAGCCCGCAGGCTTCGTGAAAGCCATCATACGCGCGATGCCCGATCGCGGCTAAAGGCGATATAGTCGTCAAGCCACGGCGCGGCCGCGCGCGTATCAACCTGGGGGATAATGCCAGCCGGGAGCGCGGGGAAGCTTGCCGCTCCCGCCAGCGCACGCAGGGCGATCGTGCGCTCGGCTGGGGAGATCGTCGGCAGATCGCACCACGTGCCTTGCACCAGGCAGTAGCCATGATTTGGGGCGGCCATGAATTGCCCGCCCGTGCCGCGCGTCTCAATCAGGGTTACTTCACGGCTCTTCGGGTTGGTCGCGATCTCTTCGTGCGTCGGCGGCCGCGTGGCCAGCTTGCTATTGCCTGCGACGGTCTCGCAGCGATAGAGTGCGTGCCGCCCGCCCGTGGGTGATGTTTCGATGGTGAGCCGGTCGACCAGGCCCGGTGATAGGCGAGCGCAGCGTCAAGCACTATGGTGCGCGCAGCGGACGCATGGCCGTTCATCGTGGTGCTCATCATCGCATACCGCCGCTCTGCCGTGCCAGGCGCTGGGCATCAGCGATTGCGGCATGCCAGTGCGTGCCTTGCGCCAGCAGCGTACCCGAGCGGTAGACCACCAGTAGCCGCCCGCCCCAGACCAGGCGCGTAAGTTCGGGTGCTGCTCGTAGGGCGAGGTATGCGCCAGATACCCGGCGCGTGTCAGCGCGCGCAGCTGGCCGCCGAGCTTCGCGACACCCACATTCGAGCCATCGA
>JAYUYF010000287.1:0-1726 GCA_043752605.1 Roseiflexaceae bacterium | reverse complement strand
TTCTGGCATGGTACTTTGTCGGCGGTGTCGGCTTTGCGCAGGCGCTGATCTTTGCTACGGCTGTCCTGGTGATCGCGTGCCCGTGCGCGCTCGGGCTGGCCACGCCCACCGCGATTATGGTCAGCACCGGTGTCGGCGCGGCGCACGGGTTGCTGGTGCGCAACGCCGAGAGCCTCGAGCGCGCGGGGCGTGTACAGACCGTCGTGTTTGATAAAACCGGCACGCTGACGATTGGCAAACCCGTGGTAACCGATATCATCGTCACCAGCGCACTGGACGAGGCGGCGATTCTGAGGCTGGCGGCGGCTGCCGAGCGCGGCAGCGAGCACCCGCTGGGCGCGGCGATCGTGGCAGCAGCACAGGAGCGCGGGCTGGCGAGCCCGGCGGCCGAGCAGTTTCTGGCCGTAGCGGGGCGCGGCATCACCGCCGTGGTCGATGGCCACGCCGTGCAGATCGGTAACCGCGCGCTCATGGCCGAATGGGCAGTACGCCCGGATGAAGCCGCCGCCACGCCGCTGGAGCAGGACGGCAAGACGGCGATGTTTGTTGCGGTTGATGGTATGCTGGCCGGTATCATCGCGGTGGCCGATACCGCACGGCCCACGGCGGCAGCGGCGGTGGCGATGCTGCGCAAACGCGGGATCGAACCCGTGCTGCTGACGGGTGACAACGCGCGCACCGCCGCCGCGATCGCGCGCACGGTGGGGATCAGCCACGTGCTGGCCGATGTGCAGCCAGCCGGCAAGGCCGCCGCGATTGGTAATCTGCAACAGGGCGGGCGGCGCGTCGCGATGGTCGGCGATGGCATCAACGATGCGCCAGCGCTCGCCGCAGCAGACGTGGGCATCGCGATGGGCAGTGGCACGGATGTGGCGATCGAGGCGGCCGATATCACACTGATGCGCAGCGACCCGCGCGCGGTGAACGACACGATCACGCTCAGCCGCGCGACGATGGGTACTATTCGCAGCAATCTGTTCTGGGCATTTGCCTACAACGTGCTGCTTATCCCGCTGGCTGCCGGGCTGCTCTACCCGTTCACCGGCTGGCAGCTGAGCCCGATCCTGGCCGCCGCCGCGATGGCGTTTAGCTCGGTCTTTGTGATTAGCAATTCGCTACGTTTGCGCGGGCTGCGGCTCGCGAGCTGATACCCCACCCGCACCCCTGACCCCGCTCCCAGAACGGGAGCGGGAAAGCGATCTGGTACCGCCCTAAGATCCGCGCGCTCGCATAGACGATTATCACCACGCAGCAGGCCGAGATCGCACAGGGAGCAATGGCGCGTACAATAGGACAGCAAGTGAGGAGCAGCCGATGCACGAGACAGATACCAACACGCAGCCGATGATCAACCTGACATTTGGCGATACACCAGTTGGATTTGCGCCGAACGACCCACAGGCCGCTGCGCCCGCGGGTAGCGGCAGGCCACAACTCGCGGGCGTCGTCGGCGGCATCGCCGTTATCGGGCTGGCCGCGCTGGTGGCCGGCGCACTGCTGCTGCGGAGCCGGAGCCAGCGTCAGGCTATGCGCCGTGCGCCGGTCTACTGGCCGGGGACGCCTGCGGTGTAAGGGCGTTGCGTCGAATCAGCCATCTTGAGTGAACACGCTGTCGAAACGATGCCCACGACTTGCCACGACACGTCAAAGGAGGGATCCATGCAACACACGCGTCTGACGCTTCACTGGCTCCTGACCGCCCTGTTGCTCAGCCTTACCCCCACGG
>JAYUYF010000286.1:0-1726 GCA_043752605.1 Roseiflexaceae bacterium | reverse complement strand
CTGCGACTGACGAACACCGAAATCGCGCATGACCTTGAGGCAGTGCTGCGTCGCATCGCTCTGCATACGTCAAGCGCCCCCTCTCCGTTCGGAGAGGGGGCGCTGGAAGTATGCAGAGCGATGCGACGCAGCACTGCCTCAAGGTCATGCGCGATTTCGGTGTTCGTCAGTCGCAGAGTTTGCAAGCCGCGCGTTCGTAACACTTCATCGCGCTGACCGTCATACTCTTGCTGTTGCTCATGCACCGAGCCATCAACTTCGACGATGAGTGCGGCTGCGTGGCAATAGAAGTCTACAATAAAACCATCGATAATTTGTTGGCGGCGGAATTTATACCCGTTGATCTGATTACCACGAAGATGCTGCCATAGCTTCTTCTCTGCATCGGTCATGTCACATCGCAACTCGCGCGACCGCACGACTTTCGTTGCGTTCACTTTTTGCCCAGCGACGATATGTTTTGCTTTTGTCAACATTCCGCTCCTTCGTCCCCTCTCCGCATCGGAGAGGGGGTGCCGCGACAGCGGCGGGCGTGAGGTTCCCCCGCACAGCGGCGGGCGTGAGATTGCCCCCTCTCCGCATCGGAGAGGGGGTGCCGCACAGCGGCGGGCGTGAGGTTTCCCGCGCCAGCGGCGGGCGTGAGATTGCCCCCTCTCCGCGTCGGAGAGGGGGTGCCGCACGGCGGCGGGCGTGAGGTTCCACCGGCTACTTCTTCATCACCTCACCCGTGTACGGATCGTACTTCCACTCCTCGACCGGGCGTGGGTGGTCGGGCAATGCCGTGTACGTGGTGGTCGTCGGCATGATCGCACCGTCGAGCGGCATGATGATCCAGAGCAGCAGGTAGATCAGCGGGCTGACGCCGCCGAGAAACACCGCCATCACAAATACCAGCCGCACGATCACCGGATCGATGTTGAAATAGCGCGCCAGGCCGCCACATACGCCCGTCAGCATCTTGTCATCGCGAGTTCGCCGCAGTGCTTTGTCGATCATCGTATTCCTCCACTCATCCTTATCGAATATCACGTTGGTGTGCACATTGTTCAGACGCGCCGTGTGGCAACTTGTTGCAATGCAAGTTGTGGCGCAGCGCGTGCTATAATCGGCGGTATGGACGAGCAGGAAACATCCCGCCCCGCAATCGAAGCGCCCACCGTCTCGGTGATCGTGCCGTGCCGCAATGAGGCGTTGCGCATCGGTGGCCTGCTGGCGGCGCTGGCGGCGCAACGCTATGATCTGGCGCGCGTCGAGATCATCATCGCCGATGGGGGCAGCACGGATGGCACGCACAGGGCGATCGACGTGGCCTGCGCGCAGTATCCTATGCTCGATATTCAGGTACTCGACAACCCCAACACCTCGATCCCGGCCGCGCTCAATCTGGCGCTGGCGGCGGCGCGTGGTACATATATTGTGCGCATGGACGCACACTCCGCGCCGCATCCTGAGTATCTTGCGCGCTGCATCAGCCTGCTCGAAGCCGGGCGCGGCGCAAATGTCGGCGGGGTCTGGCAGATCGCACCTGGCGCGGAGACGCTGATTGCGCGCGGCATCGCGGCGGCGGCGGGCAGCCCGCTGGCGGTGGGCGATGCAAAGTACCGCTACACCAGCCAGGCCGGGCCAGTCGATACCGTGCCATTTGGTGCGTTTCGGCGTGATCTGGCGCTGCGGCTGGCTGGCTATGATGAGACGCTGCTGGCAAACGAAGATTACGAATTCAACG
>JAYUYF010000285.1:0-4607 GCA_043752605.1 Roseiflexaceae bacterium | reverse complement strand
GCTACCCTTTCCCTGGCAAACTATGAGACCTCGTGGGCGAAGTGGCACGCCGAGAAATGCCCGGGAGATTTCTCTTCGAGCAGCGGCTCGACCTCGCGGCAGATATCACGCGCCGCCCAGCAACGCGGATTAAACCGACATCCTTTTGGTGGGTTGAGCGGGCTCGGTACATCGCCCTGCAAAATAATCCGCTCGCGTCGTCGCGTCGGGTCTGGCATGGGGATCGCAGAGATCAGCGCTTTGGTATAAAAATGGCGCGGCCGCTTGAACAGGTCGGCACGGTCGGCCAGTTCAACCATCTTGCCCAGATACATCACACCCACGCGCTGGCTGATATGCTCCACAACCGCCAGGTTGTGCGCGATAAATAGATACGCCAGCCCCAGATCCTGCTGCAACTTGCGCAACAGATTGAGCACCTGGCTCTGAATCGAGACATCGAGCGCCGAAACTGGCTCGTCGCAGACGATAATCTTCGGGTTGAGCACCAGCGCGCGCGCGATCCCGACCCGTTGCCGTTGCCCGCCTGAGAACTCGTGCGGGAACCGCTCAGCGTGCGCTGCTGTCAGACCCACACGCTCCAGCGCCTCGCGCACGCGTTCGCGCCGCTCGCTGGCGTTGCCTACGCCGTGGATTTCGAGCCCTTCGGCCACGCTGCCACCCACCGTCACGCGTGGATCGAGCGAGGCATATGGATCCTGGAAGACAATCTGCATATCGCGGCGCAGCTGCTTGAGCTTGCTCGCCGATGCGCCAAGCACATCTTGCCCCTCGAAGATGACCTCGCCGCTGGTGGCTTTCTCGAGCCGCAGCAGCGTGCGCCCGGTCGTCGTCTTGCCACAACCCGATTCACCCACCAGCCCAAGCGTCTCGCCACGGCCGACGGTGAAGCTGACGCCATCGACGGCTTTGACCGTCGCGACGGTGCGGCGCAAGATGCCACCCTTGACCGGGAAATGCTTGACCAGATTATTGACTTCAAGCAGCGTATCGCTCACAACGTGCTCGCTCTCTCGGCGTCGGGGGCGTGCAGCCAGCAGCGTACCTGGCGGCCTTCGCCCAATTCAAACAGGGGTACCGGCTCATCACAGCGTGCGAAGCGATACGCGCAACGCGCCGCAAAACGGCAGCCAGCCGGTGGGTTGATCATGCCTGGCACGGTGCCAGGGATGCTAGCCAGTTCTTCATTGAAGCGCCCGAGCACCGGGATCGAGTCCAGCAGGCCACGCGTGTAGGGGTGCTTTGGTTCGCCAAATAGCGGAATGACCGGCGCGTGTTCGATCGCCTGGCCGGCATACATCACCACCACTCGGTCACACATCTCGGCCACCACACCCATATCGTGGGTAATCAGGATGATCGCCGTATTGGTCTTTTCGCTCAAGGCACGCATCAGATCAAGGATCTGTGCCTGAATGGTCACATCGAGCGCGGTCGTCGGCTCGTCGGCGATCAGCAACTCGGGGGTACACGCCAGCGCCATCGCGATCATCACACGCTGGCACTGCCCGCCCGAAAGCTCGTGCGGGTACTGTTGCATGCGGCTTTGCGGATCGGGCATCCCCACCAGTGTGAGCAACTCGACCGTGCGCGTGTGCGCCTCGGCTGCCTTGAGCGATTGATGGATCTCCAGCGCCTCGCTGATCTGGTCACCGATGCGAAACACCGGATTGAGCGAGGTGGTTGGTTGCTGGAAGATCATGGCGATCCGGTCACCGCGGATACTGCGCATGGTCTCCGGGTTGAGCGCGCGCAGGTCTTTGCCATCAAACGTGATCGTGCCCGCGACGATCTCGCCCGGCTCACTCACCAGCCGCACGATCGAGAGCGACGTCACGCTCTTGCCGCTGCCGCTCTCGCCCACGATGCCGAGCGTCTCACCACGGTGGACATACAGGTCGATACCATCGACCGCCTGCACCACGCCTTTTTCGGTGAAAAAGTAGGTCTTTAGCCCTTTCACATCGAGCAACGGCGCATCGGTGTACGTCTTCTGGGTACGACTCGCCTCGGTCGTCGTCATTTCTTGCGTCGCTTTCCACCAATGATCATACGCGGGTCGAGCGCATCGCGCAGGCCATCGCCGACAAAATTGACCGCCAGCGCGGCAATCACCAGCGGGATACCCGCGATCAGCGGCATCCACGGGTGGGCCAGCATCACACTTTCGGCATCACCGAGCATGTTGCCCCAGGTCGGCGTCGGCGTCTGCACGCCAAAGCCGAGCACCGAGAGGATCGACTCGACCACCAGGATGCCGTTGATACCCAGCGTAAAGTCGACGATCAGCGGCCCGATCGAATTGGGTAGAATGTGGGTCGTGATCGTCCGGAAACTGCTCGCACCCAGCGCACGCGAGGACTCGATGTACGCATTTTCGCGCACCGAGAGCACCTGCGCGCGCATCAGCCGCGCCGTGCCGGTCCACGAGAGCACCGCCAGCGTGGTACAGATAATCGCCAGCTTGAAGGCTTCCTTATCCGGCACGCCCGCCACAGTCGCGACACCACTGACATACCACCCCGGTAGTGGCAGCAGCCACGGGCTACTGAGCAGCACCGCATTCATGATTAGCAGAATCTGCAGCGTGGGGAAAGTCGAGACAAACTCGATAAAACGGGTGATCAGATTATCGATCCAGCCACCGTAGTAGCCCGCCAGCAGACCCATCGTGATCCCGATAATCTCGGCGATGATCACCACCAGGATCGCGATCGTCAGCGAGACTCGTGCCGCATACAGCACCCGCGTAAACAGATCGTAGCCAAGGTTGTCTGTGCCAAGCAGGTGGTAGGTGCCGGTCTCCGGCGCGGTGCTAAACGGCGGCGTAAACTGCCGCTCAACCTTGAGATCATCGCGCGGGTAGGGTGCAATAATTGGTGCGGCAAGCGAGAGCCCAAAGAACAGCAGCAGCACAATACTACTGACCATTGCGCCACGATGGCGCAAAAAGCGCTTCAGGATGATCTGGCCCTGGCTTTCGGGGCGCCGCTCGCTGACGCCCTCGACCGGGCGTGTGGGGACTGTCGTTGTGCTCAATGACAGACTCCTAATTGAGGCGGATGCGCGGATCCACGACCGAGTACAAAATATCCGAGAGCAAGTACCCCAGCATGGTCAGAATAATCGTGATGTACGTCACCGCCATCGCGACCGGGTAATCAAAACGGCTGAGTGCATCGACATACAGCCGCCCCATCCCGGGCCAGTTGAAGATCGACTCGGTGATGATCGCGCCAGCAAAGATACCCGGCAGCACACCTGCCAGCAGCGTGATAAACGGGATTAGCGCGTTGCGCAATGCGTGTTTGGTAATCACAATGTTTTCACGCACGCCCTTTGCTCGCGCCGTGCGGACATAGTCGCTGCGCAGCACTTCGAGCATACTGGCGCGCACAAAACGGCTCCAGCCCGCCACACTGCCAAACACCAGTACAAAACACGGCATAATAAAATGCAACAGCCGATCGAGCCCCGATTCGGCCTCGACACGCCCGAGCAACGGCACGACATAATCTCGCGCAGCAGTGGCATTACCCGACGGTAGATACGGTAACCCGGCCTGCTTCGCGAGGATCGCAAACACCAGAATAAGCATAATTCCGATAAAGAAGCTCGGCAGCGATGAGCCAAGAAACGCGGTCGTCGTCATCGCGTAGTCAAAGCGCGAATACTGACGTACTGCCGAATACACACCGATTGGCACGCCGATCACAATTGAAAGGAAAATCGAGACGCCCATCAGCTGGAGCGTGTACGGCAGGCGGCTTTCGAGCAACTGCGAAATCGGTCGATCGCGGAGCATCGTCCACGAGGGACCAAAATCGCCAAGCAAGACACCACGGCTGACTTTGCGCCCTTCGAGATCGGCCAATCGCACCGGCTGCGCGCAACCCTCCTCGACGATCTCCTCGGTGCCATCGGCGTAGCGCAGGCGCACCAGTCCAGGCTTAGCACAGCCCACTTCGATATCGCCAAAAAACTGGTTGCCACCAATGTTGAGCGGCCCGGCGGGTACGCCAGCAAACCAGCGCATAAAACGCACTGGTGTATTTAGATCGAGCTCGAAGCGCGCTTTGATTCGCTGGATGTCCTCTTCGGTCACACCGCGCGCGCCGCCCTGTTGTGCCTCACGAGGTACAAGGAAATCGGCCGGGCCACCGGGTGCCGCGTTGAGGATCGCATAGGTGACGATCGATGCGAGGAAGACGACAACGGCCATCTGAAACAGCCGGCGGATGAGAAATGCGGTCATGGGCGGCTCCGTGGGTTTCGAAAATCTCGACATCGCGATGGATGGGTGGTGTGGTGCAATTGTAGGGACGCAGCATGCTGCGTCCCTACGTGCGCCGTACGCCCACCCCCGCGTGAACCATACGACCGGGGAAACCTTACTTCACGAACAGGTTGTAGTCCATATGCTCCCAGGTCGGGCTTGCGATGACCTGCGCCTGAACTTTGCCCTCGGCGGCTGCCGCGAGCACCGTACCAACCTCTTCGCCGGCACCGAGTGTCGTCGGGTCGAGCACGTCGACCGCGCCCGTCAGCAGCTGCGCAACTGCCTGCTGCGTATCGGCGATGAACTGGATCGTGATTGTCTTGATCGC
>JAYUYF010000284.1:0-4608 GCA_043752605.1 Roseiflexaceae bacterium | reverse complement strand
AACGGTTCATTGTTTACACGGGTCAGGAAGGAACGTCAAGATGTCATTGTTTGGCAGGCCGGAAGATCGCCACGCTCACGCACACGATGTGCAACCAGTCCACCACGAGTTGTTGACGGTCGAGCGCAGCACGCTGCAAAATCTGTACGAGCACCTCAACTATGTCTACGACCGCTTTCCGACACGTCGGCTGCGGCAGTCGATCCTGATCACCCGCCACATGCTCTACGACGAACGCCAGCAACGGTAGGCTTGCCTCCAATTCAATAGCAGACACACGATCTGCGACCGACGGGACTCGCACACGCGAACCGTCGGTCGCTTTGTTTATCCCAAACGCTTAATCGGAGAAGCTATGACGATTTCATTCTCACGACGTGATGCTATTCGGACATTCGCCGCAGTACCGGCGCTTTCGCTCGCGAGCCCGCTACCGGCGACACGGCCTGTCGACACCTATATGCGCACTGCGCTGCACTGCATTGAGCGCAGCGATATGCCACCCCCACGCGCGGCGTATGCGCTGGCGCTCTTCAGCCGTGGGCTCGCCGATGCCCATACTATCGCGCGGCGGCTTGGCCTGCCCACCAATCGTGCGCTTGCCGGTGCTGTCGGTATCTTGCTACCGGCGCTGTTTCCACTTGCCCGCGGCGTTATCGCGTTTCCCACCGCATCTCCCGGCCCGGCGGCGCTGGCGGCCGAACGGATCCTGGCGAATGCTGCACCAGCTGCACGTCCGGCGTTCGAAGCGCCGGTTGTTGGTGAGCCCGCCGCAGGGGTGTGGCAGCCAACACCGCACAAGTATAGTGCGGGGCTGCTGCCCGCCTGGGGCACGATGCCGACATTCGGCAAACCGCTCGATCTGGCCCCGCCACCGTCGTGGGATAGCGCCGCATTTGCCGCCACGCGCGCGGCATTTGCCGATACGCAGGCCACACTTGCCGATGATGGACGCGCGCTCGCGCAGCGCTGGGATTATGGCACGGGCACGGTCACGCCCGTCGGTGCCTGGTACAGGATCGCGCTCTCCACCGCTGCGGCTGCGCAACTCGATGAGACCGCCACCATCCAGCTGTACGCGACACTCGGAGAAGTGCTCCACGATACGCTGGTGGTCTGCTGGCGTGCCAAATACCAGTATCGCGTCGCGCGGCCCGTCCAGTGGCTGCCTGCGCAGCTGCCGGGCTGGTGGCCAACGATTGAGACCCCGCCGCATCCATCATACCCCTCGGGCCACGCGGCGATCAGTGCGGCGGCGGCGGCGGTCATTGGCGCGGCAGTCACGCTTGAGACGGCGCGATTGCGGCGGCTCGCGCTCGACGCCGCGCACTCGCGCGTGGTGGGCGGTATTCACTGGCCGATCGATGCGATGGCCGGTCTGGCGCTTGGTCGCACGGTAGCGAGCCAGGCTCTTGCAGCGCGCCGCACGGCAGTATAAGGAGCCTTGCATGTCCGCTCTTTCTCGGCTCTTTTGCGGCCTCGCACTCGTTGTCTATGTGCTGCTCACGCTGGTTCCAGCGGCGCGTGCCCAGATTGGTGGTGCTGCCGGCGCGGGTTCGGTCGCCAGTATCGTCGATTGTATCCGTAGTGGTGAGCAACTCGCAGCACCGGCAGAGGCCAGCCCGCGCATCGCCAGCGCCTGTTTTGGCACAGCCTGGAATGTGGAATCCTATACCGCAAGTGGCGCGAGCGTGCCAGCGGGCGATGCACCGCCGCGTGACCCCGCGGTTATTGTCTTTGGCGATGCGAAGCCCGATGCCGCCGGTCAGGAGCCCGGCAAAGTCACGCTCGCCACACTTGGCGATGTGGGCGCGGTCTACGGTCTTGCGTATGCCGGTGGCACAAACCCGGCCGCACCCAACACGCGCAACGGGCTCCAACCCACGAGTTCGCCACGCGCCACACGGCTGTTCGCCGCGGCGTTTACCAAGCGGCTGACGCGCTTTGGGCCGCTTGGACCGGGTGCGATCTACGCGATCGACCTCGCGAGCGGTGCGGTCGGTGGCTTTGTGGTTGTGCCTGGTGTCGTGCCTGGGCCGGCAACTGTGCAGACTCACGCGGCCGGAGTGGCCTATGCGCCGGGTGATGGCAGCGCTGCAAGTTATCCTTCGGCGCGCTACAGCGCTGGGCTCGGCGGGGTACACACTACGCGCGCCGATACGATGATCCAGCGCTACGCGAGCATCACCGGCCTCGGCGGGATCGCGCTCGACGGCCAGGAGCGCATGCTGTATGCCGTGAACCTCAATACGCGGCGGGTCGTGCGCTTTGATACCTGGGCACCAAACCCGCAGGCGACGCTGACAATCCTGCCCGATCTGGTGGCGGCTTTGCGACCGTGTGTGAGCCGCGGTGGTATGGCCAACTATCGACCGTTTGCGGTACGCGTCGATGCGGGCGGACTACTGCTCGGCGGCATCTGTAGCGGCTTTGCCCCAAATCCGGCGGGCAGCAGCACGGCGTTACGGATCGATCGTTACGACCTCGCCAGTGGCCAGTGGAGCCAGTTGCTCGGCAGTGCGCTCGATAATTATGCGGCGCAGCGCGGCAGTGTGCCCGCCCGCAGCGATTACCGGCTGGCGTGGCAACGCTGGAGCGATACGCTCCCGGCCGAAGACCCCTACCTGCGCCCGGCACCCCAGGCGGTACTTGCCGATATCGAGCCGGGCCACGCGGGTGATCTGTACCTGGGTCTGCGCGACCGCCTCGGCGACATGGGCGGTGTGCCACGGCTAGCGGCCCCCGCACGCGGCTATGGTGATCTGCTCATCGCGCGCCGGGGTGCCGGTGGCACGCTGGCTGAACCCACGCGTGGCGGCGACCCGACCGGCGACGATGGCCTGCCGGGTGGCGCTGCGGGCGTCCACCACAACGAAGCGCTGTGGGGTGGCCTGGCGCTGGTGCCCGGCCGTCACGACGGCACACCTGGCGAGGAGATCGCGGTGAGCGCGATGGCGCCGCTACGCACCAATAGCGCCGGGATCCTGTGGTATGACCGTGGCATGGGCAGCCCCAGCGCGCGCGAGGAGATCTACAGCGATTCGCGCAGCACCGCATTTGCCAAGGTCTCTGGTCTCGGTGATCTCGAGTTGCTGTGCGCCTGGAGCGCCGTGGGTGATCGGGTGTGGCTCGACGCCGACCATGATGGTCAGCAGGAACCCGGCGAGCCGGGCGTCGATGGGGTACGCGTCGAGCTGTTTGCCAGCGGCGATACGAGCTTCCAGACGCCGCTGGCTGTGGTGCAGACAGCCGATATCGACGGTGACGGCAACGGCGGCGAGTATCGCTTCTATGTCGCGCCGTTTCGCAGTTATCGGGTGCGGCTGGCCGCCGACCAGTTTGATGCGGGTGGTACGCTGGCGGCCTACTTTGTCGCGCCGCAGCGGCGTGGTGCGGCAGCAACCGACAGCGACGCCGACCAGATCTCGCGCGCGGCTGATGTTGCCGCGCTCGATGTGCGTCAGGTTCAGCGTGATATCGACATCGGGCTGGTGCCGGTTGCGCTGGCAAACGGGCTGGTCGGCGACCGGGTCTGGCGTGATGACGATGCCGAAGGCGACCAGGACGCGGGCGAGCCGGGGATCGCAGGGGCGGGAAGCATCCTCGAGCGCTGCGGCGATCCATTGCCGCGCGCCGCGTGCCGCAACTGGCTCAGTATCGTCGCACAAACCACAGATGCCAGCGGCCGCTACGTGTTTGGTCGGCTGGTGCCGGGCTACTACCGGGTGCGATTTGCGCCGCCCGCCGGGTTTGTGGCCGCACCGCGCGATGCCGTGGCCGATACCGCTGATAGCGATGCCGATGCGACCGTCGAATGGTTGACCGAAGCGGTGCGGATCGTATCCGACAGCAACGACCCGACCCTCGATCTCGGTCTTGTTCCCGCCGCTGGCAATGTCACCATTGCGCGCGTCGCTCCCACCGATGCCGTGTTTGGCGAACTCGTGAGCGCCACGATCAGCTACCGGGTGGATCCCAGCGGTGCGGCCGCGACCAACGTCTTGATCAGTGATGCGTTGCCCGCAGGTCTGACGTTTGTTCGCGCGAGTGTGCCACCCGCCAGTGTCAATGGTGGGCAACTCAGCTGGCAGATCGGCGCGCTGGCGGCGGGTGCGCGCGGCGAAATCACCGTCCTGGCTCGTGCTGATGGTCTGGGCGCGCAGCGGGCGATCGCCACGATTGCCGCCATCGTGCCGGGCGATCTGCCAGACGACAACCGCGCCGAGACGACCACCACGGTGCGCCGACCCCAGCTCGCGGTAACCAAGACCGCGCCCACCGTCGCCGCACCGGGCGAAATCATCGACTACACCATCATTGTGCGCAATGCGGCGGGTAGCAGCGTGCCCGCCAGCGTGCTCGCACCCGCCGCCGGAGTGATGCTGACCGACAGCCTGCCGCCTGGCACCAGCCTGATCGGCGCGCAGCCCGCGCCCACCACAGTCAGCGGTAACACGTTGACCTGGCAGCTCGGCACGCTCGCCGCCGGTGAGACGCGCAGCTTCGCCGTGCAGGTGCGCGTGGAGGTCATCGAGCCGATCCCGCCGGTGGTGCGCAATACCGTGCGGATCAACACCGTGCCGGGCGATGACCCGGCGGGCAACGAGA
>JAYUYF010000283.1:0-1727 GCA_043752605.1 Roseiflexaceae bacterium | reverse complement strand
TGTGCCATCAGCGATCGCAAGCGCCACCAGGCCACCGTGGACGCGCGAGAACGTGAGCACGACGGTGCCAGCAGAGATTACCAGGAGGTCGGTTCGCGCAGGTGGATCAGCCATGATGATGAGTATACCACGCGGGACGGAGGCGGGAAATCGAAGAGCCGCGTGTAGGACCGAAGCAACGCTTCGGTCCTACACGCGGCGTGAGATTAGCGGAAGATCAACGGCAACACCGGAGCGTTGGTGTAGTACCCTGGATCCAGCGTCAGCGTGGTCGTCAGCGTGCCACTGCTGATCGAGTTTGCGCCGGTGGTCGTATTGACTGCGTAGTTACCCGCACCATCGAGCACCCGCACGTAGACGCGGTACGTACCTGGCCGGTCACGGCGCGGGCCAAACTGTGCTGCGGGCAGGCCACGGAACAGATTGATGCGCACGGTTGCCTCGGCCGCCGCCGGATCCGCAACGCGGTACGGGTTCCAGCTGAGCGTCGGTCGGTTTGGATCGGCGGGCTGAGTTGTCGCGTCGATAAACTCGGTCGCCACCCAGACGCCCCAGTACTGGGTTGTCGTGTTTGGGCGATACAGGTTGTCGGTCACACGCATCCTGGTCAGGGTCAGCGTGCGCATCAGCCGCTGCCGTGCGGTTGCGCTGGCGTCGTCTGTCGACATCATACCCGCGTTCCACACTGGCCGCCCACCGCCGGGATTGCCTTCCAGATCGGCCGGGTCGTAGGTCAGGGTCTGCTGGACATCGGGCGCGATGTTGCCCGCCGCATCCTTCACCGAGATATTGACCGTATTGGGGCCAATCGGCGGCTGAGCGATCGGGAACGGCATATTGCCGACGAACTTGCCACCAACGATAGCGGTTGTCGCGCCGCCATTGGCGGTAAAGCTCGCCAGCGCGCTACATTCGCCCGCGTCCTCAATCGTCAGCCGATACTGGTTCGAGCGCGTAAACAGCGGATCGCCATCGGACGCACCCGAGCCAAGCGTATCGGCCCGGGTCTGGCCTTCGGCGGCGAGCGGCGAGAACGTCAACCCGACGCCAAAGATGTTTGGGTTGGTGGCCGTCACCCGTGCATTAACCTGCGTATCGACCTTGATCGACGCCTCGGTCCACGGGCCAAGTGTGGTACCTTGAATAAGCCGCACGTTAACCTTTTGCGTGCAAAGGCTGACATCGCTCGGTGGGATCAAGAAGTTGAGCGTCGCGGATGTGCCACCCGGCCATGTCAAACGCGGCGCATTCTCGTCCCGATTGTTATACGCGATCTGGTACTGCGTGGGCGTACAACCGGCCGTAATAGCCACTGCACCGGTAAAGTTTGTCACGCCGATCTGTGCGGCACCATTGGCAAGCGTCAGCGATGCGACCGCGCATTGCCCAACCGCGCCGACGACCCGGCCGCCGTTGCGCTGGATCTCGAAGTTGCCATTATCAGCGCGGTTGTGCCAAACGATCGCAAGCTGGTTACTGGCGGTCGCGATCGACGGCTCTTGCGAATTGCCACTATTGCGCACGACGCGGTCGGCGACGCCAAACTCACCGCGCCCGGCGGGATCAAACTCACGAAAGAAGATATCCGCCGTCGAGGTGCTGCCAAGATTATCCTGCCAGGCGATATACGCGCGCTTTGCGCCCTTGGAATAGGCAATCGTTGGGTACTGCGCATACTCAGGGCCATTTGAGATCTGCGCGATACTGGAGAAGTTTTGACCGTTGTC
>JAYUYF010000282.1:0-1730 GCA_043752605.1 Roseiflexaceae bacterium | reverse complement strand
CACTGCCAGTCGGTGGTCCATCATGGTCGCCGGATGGCACACACCTCGTGTTTGCCGCATCGACGACCGCGACGACCAGCCAGATTTTTACCATCCGGCTGGATGGCACGGAGCTGCAGCAGTTGACGGCGACCGCGCCCACGCTGCCAGCGGGCCGGGTCGTGCAGGGTGGCGCTGCCTGGTCGCCGGACGGCACGCGGATCGCTTTTACCACCACGCGCCACGGTGGGAGCGATATCTATGTGATCAACTGCGATGGCACCGGCGAGCCACGCGTTACATGGAGTGGGCGCAACTATGACCCGACGTGGGTGCAGATGCCGTAGGGATGCGCCGGTGCGGCGCGGCGGGCGGCCACTATACGCAAAAGCGTACACCACTGCGCGGTGCCAGATAACTCCGCAGTTCCATCACCGCGCAGCGAATCGTGAATGGCTTGCTGCTGCGGTGCAATGCAGCGAGCTGCGCAGAAGATGCCAGATACGGCGCGTTATCCGGCAAGTATCGGGCAATGGGAAGACGTTTTGCGTCAGACGATTGTGAGAGAGTTACGCTGTTTACACGTTTTCGTTTCATGTGACTGGTAACACGAATGTCGGGTCAGGGCCAATTAGCGCCACTGGCGCTAATTGGCGCTAATCTGCGGTGAGGTCGTTTTCCTGGCTATCAGCACGTGCGATGGTGTAGTACACGCTGCGGGTTGCACCGTGCTGCTGGATCTGCCCCGAGGCGATCAGGTCGGCGATATCACGCTGCAGCGAGCGCCGCGAGCGGTCGGAGAAGGACACCATCAGGTCGGAAAAAGTGGTGCGCGAGCGACGGCTGATAAAGTTGAGCATCTGCTGCCGCACCGATGCGGTGTTGAAGACGCTGAGGTTCTCCAGGTCGCGCCCTTTGACCGTGACGATGAAGCTGTGGCCGACATCGATGAAGTGCGGCGGCGACATCTCTTCGCGCAATAATACTTCGACGACGGTGTCGAGCCCCTGGCCAAACCCTTCGACCAGGCCGGCCTCGTAGCAGATCATCATGATCACCGGGTTGCGCGATTTCTGTGCTTCGAGGATTGTCTCGACAGTGACACCGGGTTGCAGGCCGCCCGGACTAATCCACTCCAGCCGGTCGCGAAACAGCATGACGCGCGATGAGGCGTGCTCGTCGACGTAGTCGCGGTGGCAGAGCATGTTGAGGCACAGCTCGCGCAGCACGGGTAGCGGATACTCGCCGATCTCCACGCGCTCGATGTTGTCGCTGAAGTCCAGCGTGGAACGCCGCTGCATCCGCTCGCTGATAAAGCGCATCGTCTCTTCGAGCTGGGTGAAGATCGTGCCACCGATGTTCTTGCGCAGTGTGATCATCTCAAACGAGACCGGCTTCACCCCGCTGTACTGGGCAATGTCGACGACCGCCGAGGGAAACAGCGTCTGCGGGGTGTGGCCAAAGCAGATCAGACCGGCCAGCGTCGGCAGGATGATGCCGTCGCGATCGATCAGACAACGACGCTGGTACAGATAGTCGAGCGCGTCGGCCGGGCCGTTGTAGCGGCCGCGCGCGATCGCCATCTCGACGTGACGCTGCACCAGGTCAAAGTCGATCATCTCGCGCGTGCCGTCGCGCACCGGTACGACGTCGACCGAACGGCTGATCAGTGAGGTTATGTCGTCCTGCTGCATCCTGCCCCTGCACTTCTGCTGAACCTGTGCCTGCTAAAGTATACGTCGTTTGCAGCC
>JAYUYF010000281.1:0-1730 GCA_043752605.1 Roseiflexaceae bacterium | reverse complement strand
GTGCAGGAACGGAGAGCCGGAGCATCGCTTCGGCCGTACAAACCGGCCCGGCATCGGCGCTACATCAGCGCGTCGATCGCCGCGAGCAGGCGCTGGCGGCCGCCGGTCTCCGCGATCGTGCGCGCCTCGGCGAGCAAACGCGGAGCAGCAGCGGGCAGCAGTGGTGCCAGCCAGATCCGGATCTGGGCGGCGAGGTGCAGCGTACCAAGCGCATCAGCACGCGCCAGCGCATCACTGAGGCGGTGGATAGCGAGCGCGAGATCACCGTGCTGCGCCGCAACCAGACCGAGGTTGGCCGTCAGCCCGGCCTGACGCTCAGGAAGCGCCAGCTGCTCGGCGAGCGCGAGCCCCTCGGTGAAGCGCGCCTCGGCCTGTGCCAGATTGCCCGCCGCCAGCGCGATCTCTCCGAGCGTCGAGAATAGATAGCTCTGCATAGCGAGGAGACCACGCGCCTGTGCCAGTGCCAGCCCGGCTTCGGCAAATGATGCAGCAGCGGGATCACCAAGCAAGTGCACATGATAGGCGAGATTGTTGTAGGCTAATACGGCCGAAAATCCACCATCATCAGCAATCTCACGTGCGACGGCGAGCGACTCGCGGTAGCGCGCAACTGCCAGATCAAGATCGCCGCGTTGCGCCGCCACACCGCCGAGTTCAAACAGGATACGTGCACGCCAGATGCCATCAGAATCGCGGATGCAGATAGCGGCGGCAGTATCGAGTTGTGCCTGCGCACCTGAAAGATCCGATCCCTCGATCGAGAGTGCCGTGCCGTGGATAAATGCCGCACGGAGGCGTACAACCGGGTCTGCTGCGGTGGCGAGTGGTGCCACCAGCGCAATAATCTCGGCAAACTGTGCGCGCGCGATCAGCGCCTGTGCCAGCCGCAGTGTAGCATCATCGTGGGCGGCGCCTGCGGTGCGTGCACGCACCGCAGCAAAGGTCTCGGCCGCGTGCGCCGGATCACCACCAAGCACCTGCGCATCACCGAGTTCGAGCAGCAGTGCGACCTGGTCATCACCGGTGGTGCCGCGCAGTGCGAGTTGCCAGAAACCGATCGCCGCCTGCCAGGCGCCAAGCATTGCAGCCCGGCGCGCCGCACGCACCGCATAGGGCGCGGCCAGCGCCAGCTCGCCACCTTCGGCCAGATGGGTCGCCACCAGGCCGGCCCCGGTATCATCATCGGCGCGGCGCAGCAACGCCTCAGCCACGCGCCGGTGCAACTGGCGATGGCGTGGCTCGCCGACCTCGCGGTACGCGACCTCCATCGTCAGTGTGTGATCAAACGCAAAGCGCTCGGTGTCGAGCGCGTGTACCAGCCCGGCGGCGCGCACCTCATCAAGCGCGTCGAGTGCCGCCGCCTCATCGAGCCAGGCGGCGGCAGCGGCGATCGCAAAGTGGAACTCGCGCCCGACGGCGACCGCCGCATCGAGCAGGCGGCGCGCCGGATCGCTCAGCCGCGCCAGCCGCCCGCTGACGAGGGCATAAATACCCGGCGGAATTGGGGCAAAGCTCTCGACGGTGGCAAACGCGAGCTGGCCGGCGGCGTCGGGCTGTGCGTGCTCGTGCGCGTAGCGGAGTAGCTCGGCAAACAGATACGGGTTGCCCTCAGCACCAACCACCAGCCAATCGCGCAGCACCGGGCCGGGCGCAGGATCGAGTTGCGCTGCCAGATCGGCGAGCAGCGACGCGGGCAACCGGTCGAGCACGATACGCGTCAGCTGGTCGGC
>JAYUYF010000280.1:0-1730 GCA_043752605.1 Roseiflexaceae bacterium | reverse complement strand
TGCTTCATCCAGTTCTGCAAAGCACCCGTAACAAAACCTGTACACCAAATATGGTGATGCGGGCGCGGCGCCTGTTGCGCCGGTAAAAACGTCGTGTTTTGTAAAGAGGAGACCTCCAAGATGAAGAAGAACGCCTCGTGGATGTTGATCGTCGCCGGTGCGATGATCGGCCTGATGGCGGCACCGGCCGCGTTTGCGCAGTCGGGCAATGCGATGGTACGCGTCGTTCATGCGTCGCCCGATGCTCCGGCGGTTGATGTCTATGTCAATGGTACCAAGGTCGACGCGCTGACGAATGTGCCGTTCTTTACGGCGAGCGCCTACCTGCCGCTGCCAGCGGGCAAGATTGATGTCAAGGTGACGCCGGCGGGTGCCGCGACACCGGCCGTGATCGATGCCAAGGGTGTGACGATCGAGGCGGGCAAGTCGTACACGATCGCCGCCACCGGTCTGCTGGCCAGCATCAAGCCGACGATCCTCGTCGATAATCTCGGCGCTCCGGCGGCGGGCAAGGCGCACGTGCGTATCATCCACGCTTCGCCCGATGCCCCGGCGGTGGACGTACGCGTCAAGGGTGGCCTTGCGCTGTTCTCGAACCTCGCGTTCCCGAACGCCAGCCAGTACCTGCCGGTCGATGCCGGCACGTATGACCTCGAAATCACCCCGGCGGGTGCCAAGAACGTCGTGCTGCCGGTCAATGGTGTCAAGCTCGAAGCGGGTAAGATCTACGATGTGTTTGCGGTCGGCCAGCTGGCCAACCTGCGCGTCGAGCCGGTCGTGACGACGCCGATGGCAGCTGCGGCTCCGGCCACAGCTCCCACCACGCTGCCGTCGACGGGTGGCGAGAGCCTGCCAGTCGCGCTGCTCGGTGTGGGCGCGCTGCTGGCGGCTGCGGGTGTGCTGCTGCGCCGCCGCGCGTAGGTTCTCACAGAAATAGGTCTTTGCACCCCGTTGCGGTTCGCCGCAGCGGGGTGCGGTGTTTTGTGAGAGTATATGCTCCCAATCCCGCCCCCTCACTCCCGACCGCTGGTCAGCCGCGAAGCTGCGAAGGTTGCCAGCGGTATCGCTCAGCGATATCCGCTCGGTGCCGTGATCGCCTATTCTGGCGTGGCCACTGCAACGAAACCTACGGCATGACAACTACGACCTCGCCGAAACCGCTCGATAGATCCGCCCGCCCCACGCCGCTCGTTGGCACGTCCACCAGCCCGCAGCCACGCGTGGTGGCCGGTAGCGCGGGCGGCGGCTGCGTGGCATCGGCCAGGCAAAGCACGTAGCGCCCTGCCGCAAGCGCAAGGGTATATCGCCCCTGACTGTCGCTGAGCGTTGTGACAATAGCTGGATCTGATGCGGGCAGATCCGCCTTCAGAAAGCGCAGCAGCTCGCGTGTCGGCGCACGACCGCCGAGGCCCAGTATGGCATCTGCCTGTGCCAGCGCCACGGCCAGCACCAGCTGATCCGCGAGCGGCGTATCGGGCTGGCCCGTCACATCGCTCGCCGCAACCACCACCCCAGCCAGCCCGCGCTGCCCGCCCACCGCTGCCGTGGGCGACACCGCAGGCTGCGCTGTCGCTGTCGTCGGTACCAGCGCGGGTGTCGGGGTTGCCCGGCCCGGCGGCGCGCCACAGCCCGCGAGAAGCCACGCCAGACCGAGCGCAAATAGCAGCATGATCGCGCGGCTACCAGCCTTCACCCCGCTCCCAGAACGGGAGCGGGGATCTCAGGCGCAG
>JAYUYF010000279.1:0-10935 GCA_043752605.1 Roseiflexaceae bacterium | reverse complement strand
GGCCACGGCGGCGGCGCGCGGAGAATCCGCGTAAGGACGCAGCCACAGGTTGCTCACCATCCACGTGTATGATGTGCCACGATATCTTTCAAGCGGAGAGGTTTTGACCATGCCCAGCACCCCCCGCACCGGCGGCCAGATTCTGATGGACCAGCTCGCGATCCACGGTGTCGACACGATCTTCAGCGTGCCGGGTGAGAGCTTCCTGCCCGCGCTCGATGCGCTGATCGACACACCACAGATCCGGCTGATCACCTGTCGCCAGGAGGGTGGAGCTGCGTTCGCTGCCGATGCCTACGGCAAGCTCACCGGCCGCCCGGGCGTCTGCTTTGTCACGCGCGGCCCGGGTGCCAGCAACGCCGCGATCGGGCTACACACCGCGCGTCAGGATAGCACGCCGCTGCTGCTCTTGATCGGCCAGGTGGCGCGTGGCATGCGTGATCGCGAGGCGTTCCAGGAGATCGAGTATCGCCAGCTGTTCCTACCGCTCGCCAAGTACGTGGCCGAGGTCGATGACCCGCGCCGCCTGCCCGAGTTTGTGGCGCGCGCCATGATGCTGGCGGTCTCGGGCCGCCCCGGGCCGGTTGTGCTGTCGCTCCCCGAAGATATGCTCGCGGAAGTCTGTGCGGTGCCCGATGCAATCCTCGCCACCCGCGTGCAGGCCAGCCCGGGTGCGGGCGACATGGCGCGCCTGCGTGATTTGCTCACCTGCGCAGCACGCCCACTGCTGATCGTCGGTGGCGGCGATTGGACCGCACACGCAGCCGCCGACATCACCGCTTTTGCCGAAGCCAATGCGCTGCCGGTCGCCGCCGCGTTCCGCGCCCAGGATATCGTCGATAACCAGCATCCCGTGTACATCGGCGATCTTGCGCCCGCCAGCGGCCCGCAGCTGATCGCCCAGGTACAATCGAGCGACCTGATCATCTGCGCGGGTGACCGGCTGAGCGAGATTGTGACGCGTGATTACACGCTCTTCGGTATTCCGACACCCGCACAGCCGTTGATCCACATCCACCCTGATCCCGGTGAGCTGGGGCGCGTCTACCAGCCGACGCTTGCAATCGTCAGCGGTATGCCCGAGTTTGCGGCGGCGACACGCGCGCTCGCGCCGGTGGATGCCAGCAAACGTACGACCTGGGGCAGCCAGTTGCGCGCCGCATATCTGGCCCAGCGCACACCGCCAGCCGCCAGCAGCGGTGTCGATCTCGGTGCGGTGGTACTCCAGTTGCGCGCACGGCTGCCCGAAGACGCCATTATCAGCAATGGTGCGGGCAATTATGCGCTGTTTGTGCAGCGCTATTTCACTTACCGCCAGTATCGTACCCAGCTCGCACCCGTCAACGGTGCCATGGGCTACGGCGTACCTGCGGCCATCACGGCGGCGCTGGTGCATCCGGGGCGTATGGTCGTCGCATTTGCGGGTGATGGCTGCTTTCTGATGAGTGGCCAGGAGCTGGCGACCGCCGTCCAGCAACAGCTACAATTTCTGGTGATCGTCGTCAATAATGGGCGCTACGGCACGATCCGCAGCCATCAGGAGCGCCACTATCCCGGGCGTGTCGTGGGCACCGCGCTCATCAACCCCGATTTTGCCGCCTATGCGCGCGCGTTTGGCTGCTACGGCGAACGGGTCGAGACCACCGACGCATTTCCAGCCGCGCTCGAACGGGCGCTGGCCTACGACGGTGTTGCGCTGCTCGAGCTTGTGACGGAGTGACGCCGCGCACGATCGGCCACGGCCACGCGGCGGGCTCGGTGGAGCCGACGCATTCACTGCGCAGGCAACGGCTGTCGCGCTGACAAACCCTTCGGGTCGCGACCTGGCGCGCGATCGGTTGGTACGCAGACCAGACCCGAAGGGATAATCGGTGATCGATCGCTGCGGCACGCTGCCCGCGCCGGGGCACGCCAGCGAGCACGAGCCGTTGCTGTGGACACCAGGCATGAGTACATCAGCGATGCGGCGGCAGCGATTGATCAGATTGCGCGATGCCACGATTCGTTGCACAGAACCACGTCAGCGGTAGGCTTCAGCCCGCCGCGGAGGTCATCGACGCACTGCGCACGTGTTCGCCGCACGAGCTGCGGCACGGCTTGGCGTATCGGCTGCGCAGCGACGGCGTGGATCTCGGGGTCATCCGCCAGATCCTGGGCCACGCGCGGCTGGAGACCACGGTGCGCTACGGGAAGCCGACGGAGCGCGACGTGCGTGCGGCGATGGAGGAGCGGGCGGGGTGATCACTGAACCTCATGAGCAGAGATCCCGTGCTGACCATTCGCGACGATCTGCGCACCACGCGCAAACGGCGCGTGCGTGTATCGACACGCTCCCACCAACCTGCGCACCTCTGGTCTCCCAGTGTCTGGGTCCTGAATAATACTGGGGGTTATGGTGGAGATCTCCCACAAAGCGCAACGGATCGTATGCTCCAGCTTGGTTCTGCAGCTGTTCCTGGGTACCCGCTGGACATTCGCCTCACCTGCGAAACGAACAACGATAATGATATTGTTGAGCAATGCACGTTCAGTAATTTTCGCTTTTATACCGAAACGCCCGGATGGCGCTTTGCGTTACCAATGAATCCTGAAGGTCGGCATCGGACAATGCGCGATGCTCGGGCGCGTATGACAGTGGTCGGATCTGGTATGAAGCAAAAGATCGCATGTGGGTACGCGAGTCGATACTTGAATATTACCGTCAGGCTGGTGAGCAAGTTAAGATTGCTCAGGCCGCAGGACGTGAATATCAGCTTATCTCACGACAACCCATTCCCGAGGAAATCCAACGATTTTTACGCAAACGTAATGTCACCTGGCGCGTAATTCCCTGGCAGGAGTGAGTATACCATGACCCGTACGTGTAGTATCAACATTCACCTGCGCGATCCGATTGCCGACCCGTTGACGATCTTTGACCAGCTGTTGGCAGGAGGATGTACATTGTCACTGATTTCGCCACACGTCCAATGTACATCCTGTTTGGCGACGACGCGTACGAATGGGATGCAACGGATATTGTGACGTGGCCTGAGTTGCGTGCCGAGGTTGCGCGCAAGCATCGAGCCAATCAGCGACTTGGTGTCGTCTTATTCTACCGTGGCTCGGCCGCACAGGTAGGGCTGCCACCGCCGTACACGTCGATCCACTTCCTGCTCTATAACCCAGGACGCAAAACGATCAGTGAGCAGATCGCCGTGACGGACTACAGTTGGTATCTCCACGCTATTCTTTCTGCCATCGATCTGCAGGATCGCCAGCTATCGTCCGTTGAGTGTCACGACTGGACGCAATGCTGCGACCATTTTGACGCAGGTCAGAAGGTCAGCGAGCAGCGTCCGCACAGCGTGATTGTGGTTCGCCCCTTCGCTCCGCTCAGGGCAGGCTACACGTAGCCGGATCGTGGCGGGTTGAAGCCCACTGCAGGGCGCAATCTATTTGAGATTCGCTATAATGAACCGGTGGCCTGCGTGGTATCGTGAACGAGCGATTCACGATACTACTGCGCGCGCGGATCGCATGGCCGCTGCGGTGCATAACGAACGCTCGTGCGTGGGGAGGATACCGATGACACAATCAACGTGGGTCGCCTGGATACGCGCACATCGCGATGCGCTTGTGAAGCCAGGTACTGGTGTACTCGGCGCGCTACTTGGAGCTATGTTCTTTATCTTTATTCTCCAAACAGATGTTACGCGCCTGTGGCTTGATCGCCTGTTTGCCGAAACCGGCGTGGTGACCACGGCGACGGTCGTCAGCGTGATGTCTGAACCCGTGAGCCGTCGATTTCCCTCCTCCACCGTCGTTGTTACGTACCGTGCTGGGCGCACGCCGGGTGTGCAGGTCGAACGCGGTCGTGCTCTCCGGGCCAGCCTACCGCGCCCTGCGTCCGCGCGCGGGCACGACGCTGTCGGTTCAGTATCTTCCCGCCCATCCGACGGTGGCGCGCCCGGTGGAGGTCGCGCCCGATGGGACGGTGCGCAGTCTCTACCCCGCAGACAATGACCTCATCCCGCAGATCTTTGTTGCCCTGTGTCTGCTGCTGGGGGGCATCTGGCTGATCTACGCCGATGGGGTACCACTGGTGTGGCCCACGATGCCAATCGCACACCGCGGGCGAATCATGCGCCAGACGATGGTCTGGACGCTGGTCGCGTTGGTACTGCTGACGTGGCTCCTTTCTGAACCGTGGAACCCGATTCCCTGGCTTGACCGCTGCGTGCTGCCACACCCGCCGTTTGGGGCGATGCGATGCTAATCTGCTGCCCGGTAGCAGTGGAAGGAAGCTATCAATTGTGTGGCCGCACCCGTACTGACTACGTGGCGCTCGCCTGACAGGTATGGCAGGAGCTGTAACAAACCAGACCATATACTTCGCGCACACCATGACCTGCTACCCCACCCCATCCGGCTCGTCACGCTTCACCGCAGCCAGCGCCCCAGTTCGTCGGGCGGCGACGGCAGCGCCCCGGATCGGCGGGTCGATGCAGCGTGGGGGCGGTGGCCAGCGCGGTAGAGCCGAAGCGTCCAGCGCGCAGGCGGCGGATGCCTCGCTGCCACACCTTTCGGGTCGCGACCTGGCGCGCGATCGGTTGGGATGCAAGCCAGACCCGAAGGGTGGATCATTGATCGGCATTGGCGCGCAGTGCTCGCACAGCGTGAACGCGGTACGCCGCAACCGGGCATGCGCCGCCGAATCGGCCACGGCTGCAAGATTAGCCGCCTTTGGGGGTTCGGGGGCGACGCCACCGGCGCGGGGGTGGCGGGGGCGCGTAGGCGCACCCAACCTACGGCGGCCACGTGCTACAATAACGCGAGCACGTTGACAATCGAGACCAACCGGCGAATAGATGCCGACCTACGGGCTCGACCGCCTGGCGAGCGTGCAGGGCACGACGCGCACCTGGCAGATCCCGGATGCCCTGGGCAGCGTGCGCGCCCAGCTCAGTGATGTCGGCACGGTGATCGCCACCAGCCGCTACGATGGGGATCGCCGCGCCAGCGCCAGCAGGGCAGCTTCGGCTTCACGGGCGAGTTGCAGCGACCGGGCGGCGATGTATACTTGCGCGCGCGCTGGTATCAGCCGCAACGGCAGAGCTTTGCCAGCGTGGATCCGCAGTATCCGTGCAATCCGTGTCTGGTCGGCTTACGCCAGAAGCACTAGGGCACGGATTGCGCCGCTGGGAACGCAGTGTGAGAAAACGAGTGATCCGGAAAACGCACACAACAGCTATTATCCTCGCGGGTGGGCGCAGCACACGCCTCGGTCACGATAAACGTCAGCTCAGGCTCTGGGGTACCGCCGGGCCGACGCTGCTGGCGCATACCGTGCAGCGCGCAGCGGCGTTGTGCGATCCCGTCCTGGTGATCCTGCACGACCCGGAGCAATGGGCCGCGCTCAGCGCTCCCGGGATCGTGCTGCTCCGCGATGCATATCCCGGTGACGGGCCGCTCGGCGGGCTCGCCACCGGGCTCGCCGCCAGCAGCACACCGCGCGCGTTGCTGCTGGCCTGCGATATGCCGCTGCTGCCGGTGCCGCTGCTCGGCTGGCTCGCCGATCACACAGATGACGCCGATGCGCTGGTGCTTGCGGCAGCCGATGGCCGCCCGGAGCCGCTGGTGGCGCGCTATGCCACGCACTGTCTGCCACAGGTCACCACGCTACTGGCGGCGGGCGAACGGCGCATGACCGCGCTGCTCAATACAATTCAGCCCACGCTGCTGCCACCTCGCACCTGGCAGAATCTCGACCCGGCGGGCCATGCGCTGCTGAATCTCAATCGTGCAGAGGATCTGGATCGGATTGCGCGGATTATTGCGGGATGAACGGCGGGCGGCGGCACGGCGGCATTTCATTTGTACGGGCAAAGCATTTTTGAAGGTCTGTATAACAGACCTCCAAAAATGCTTTGCCCGACAGGATCGCCCGCCCCGACGAACCGCCTGCCCGCCCTACTGATCAAACAGCGCGCGATACTCGCCGTACCCCTCGGCGTCGAGATCCTCGACCGCGATAAAGCGCATGGATGCCGAATTCATGCAGTACCGTAAACCCGTCGGCGCCGGGCCATCCTCGAACACGTGCCCGAGATGCGAATCAGCCTGTACCGAACGCGCCTCTGTACGTTCCATAAATAGTGTACGATCCGTGCGCGTCGTTACATTCGCCGCATTGATCGGTTGGCTGAAGCTTGGCCAGCCCGTGCCCGAGTCATACTTATCACGCGAGCTGAACAATGGCTCACCCGAGACGATATCGACGTAAATGCCGTCGCGTTTGTTGTTCCAGTACTCGTTGCGAAACGCTGGCTCAGTGCCCTCGTGCTGCGTCACGCGGTACTGCTCGGCCGTCAGTTTTGCGCGCAGTTCTTCGTCTGCGGGTTTGGTAAACGTCATATGAGCCCTCCTGTAGTTGTATCTGCCTGAAGTGGGCAATATCCGCGCCAGCATTCGACAAGAATTGTGACGTGACGTACAGTAGCAACGCAAAATGCCGCACCCTGGATGCACAACGTAGCGACGCAAAATGGTGCGTCGGGGGATTGATGGAGTATATCGTGAACGAGATTGGGAGTATCGGGTTTATCCGCGAGCTTGCGGCCGCGCAGCGCGCCAACGGCGATCCGGGGATTGTGGTCTTCGAGAATTACGTGCGCTGGAAGGGCCCGCCCGCGCAGGTGATGCGGCTCGCTGCCGATGACGCCGCCGATCCGCCAATTTCGCCGCAGTTTGCGATCCTGGTCTATGCGCAAAATCCGCTCTTCAATACCTACTGCACACTCGGCGCGAGCCTGCGCCCGGTACCCGGCAGCGCTGCCTACAGTGGCGACCCGCGCGGTGTCCGCTTTGAGTATCTGATCCACGCCCGCCCCGAAGACGAACAGCAGATCACCGATTTGCTGCCGCTGGTGGCCGCGCACCCGTATGTCCACAACATCGGCACCGGCCCGGGCGCGGTGCTGTCGATCGGCGAGCCGGTCGTACGCGGCAGCGCAATGGAATATCTGTACCTCACCTACCCGTATGTCGATGAGCCGCATATGCAGACGCGCGCCTACGGCCAGATCGACCAGGGCGATCTGCTGATCCAGATGCTGTGGCTGATCCCGCTCTACCGCAGCGAGGTCGCCCACCTTGAACAGATCGGCCCCGAAGCGTTCGAAGAATTGCTCTTTGCCCGCCATCAGGAGCGCTACGACGCCTATGAACTCGACCGGCTGCCGCTCGTGTAGATCGCTGGCGCACCCGCCTGCCTCGCCCGACGCCCGTAGGGCCGCCACATGCCCCGCGCCCGTATGCCCGCCCGTATGCCCCCGCATCCCCGCGCCCGCATCCCCCCGCCGTAGGGACGTCGCATGCGGCGTCCGTGCTACGCGCGCCGCCGCGATAGCCAGACACCCAGCGCCACCAGCGCGATACACGGCCAGATCGCGATCGTTGCAAACAAACCGCCGAGCGATGTGCCGATGATCGTCACACCCACCAGAAACAGGATCACCGCCGGGATCAGCGGCCAGTCGTTGCGCTCGCCAAACACTGCCCGCCCAAGCACCAGCACGCCCAGGAACGCGGCGCTGAGACTCCACACGACCGATGCGCCGTTGGTTAGACCGGCGAGCGGTACACCCACACTGAGTCCGGCCAGGATACATCCCGGAATGATCAACGGGTAGATCCGCTTGTAAAAAGCGAAAAACAGCAGTCCGGCCGAGACCGACGCGAGCGGTACAAGCGGTTCAAAATCGATTGCTCCCCCAATACGCCCGATCAACACCAGCACCAGCGCGACCAGACCGATCAGAAACAGCGCGATCCCCAACACTGGCCTGCTCGTCGGCGTGGTGGCTCCCGCCTGCGCGGCGGGCGCTGACGGCGTGATTGGCAGCGGTTCCGAAGGCAACGTCAGCGATTGGGTATTCGTCCCGGCCGAACTGCGCTCGCGCTCACGCACCCGCTCGGTCTCCTCTTCAGAATAGCGGTTTGTCACAGATTGCTCCTTCCACAACGGTTGCCCCGGCAGCGCTGGTATTGTACGTCAGTTTCGCATACTCACGAGACGCTCATCACCCGCACTTTGGTGCAGTCACCCGACAACCAAGGCGGTACTCCCACTCTCACGGTTCAACCCGCCATTCTCAATTGTTTGAGGTTTGCTATACTATTCTCAATCGCAATATCGCCGAGGTTGATTATGCCCTTCCCACCCGATACCTACACGCCGCACGGCTACCTCGATACTCCCACCCACACGCGCAATCTCACGCCGCGCGGCGTGCTGCGCAGCTACGATCTCGGCTTCCGCTGGCACTACCCGGCGCACGCGGGCATGTATGGTGGCCGCCACGAGACCTACCGCGCCGGGTTTCGTATTGCCGTCGATGGCGCACTGGGGCTGCAGGAGTATGCGCTGGTGAGCAGCCCGTACCATAGCAAAAACCTGTTCGTGTTTGAGCTGGCGGTCAACGGAGCGCGCGGTCGTGCCGAATTTGTATTGGTGGGCGAGCATACAATCGCCGCACAGATCGAATTGCGCGGCGCACGTCGGTTGGATATCGTGATCACCTACGAACGACTGATCGCGGCCAACGGTGCGTGGGGCGAGTCGGGTCTGGTCGGCCGCCGCACGGGTGACGGGCTCGCGCTACAGAGTTTTGAAGACGGCGATGCCTTTGTCTTTGGTGCATCCCAGCAGCCCGCAGCCTGGGCGATCACCCCCGATCCGGCGCAGGCAGCCGCGTGGTGCCGCAGCACCGTCCCCGATCTGGCAGCCGATCAGTCCGTCACGGTCATTGGCGCACGCGGCGAGATGCGCGCGCTGTCGGCGGTGGCGAGCTTTGATCCCGCGCCTGCGGGCATCGTCGATCTGCTACTGACGCGCGGGCCGACGCTGCGGCACGCCAAGCACCGCCTCGATGTCGCGCGCCGCACGCTGGCACTCGAGCAACGCCACAAACGCGAGGACGATGACCGTTTCTGGAGTACTGCACCACGCCTGAACGGCGATTGGCCCGCGCACTGGCGGCGTGGCCTGGTCTACGACCACGAGACGCTGCGCATGATGGTACGCCAGCCGGCTGGCATCTACCGCCACAGCTGGGATGCCATGCAAATTCAGGCACCGCGCGTGGTGCTCGCCGAGGCCGCGATGGATGCGCTGGCAATCAGTTATGCCGATCCACGGCGCGCCCAGCACATGCTGCTCGGCACGTTCCTCGATGCGTCGGCAGCCAACGTCCCCTGCTCGCGTGAGGATGGCAGCTATAATATGGTGGCCGCCGATGGTACCGTCTGCGGTACCGCACCATCGTGGGGCTATCCGTTGCTGGTGGTCGCGCATCTCGCGGCGTTGCGCCCCGACCCGGTCTGGCTGGCGGCTCTCTATCCAGCGCTCAACGCGCACCTGACCTGGTGGATCGGTCAGCGTACCGATAGCCATGGCCGCCTGTTTTATGCCTGTAGCTGGGAAGCGGGCCAGGACGATTCGCCGCGCTTTGGGGATCAGCCGCTCGGCGGCGGCCATCCCGTGCGCCATATCCAACCCGTCGATTTGTATGCCGCACTGGCGCATGCGTGTGGCGTCATGGCCGATCTCGCCCACCAGCTCGGCAAACCAGTACACGTTGCGCAATGGACACAGCTGGCCGGTACCTACACCCACGCGCTCGACGGGCTCTGGACGGGCGAGCGTTATGCAGACAACGATACATTGCGCAGTGTCAGCACCACAATCCAGGATCCAATGCATCTGGCACCCGCCGCACTTGGTGTGGCCGATCCCGCGCGCCACGCGGCGCTGCGCACGGCGATCGCCGCGATCGACGCCGATACGTTGATCTGGCCACCACCCGCGTGGACCGTGATCGCCGCCGCCGATGCGCTGGCAATGCACAATGACGCAGGCGCAGTGGCGGCCAGTATCTGCGAACGAGTCTATAGCTTCTGGGATGCGCGCCAGCCACGCGACGGACAGACGCTGCCGGGGATCGCCTGCGAGTACTGGCCGCTCGATGGCCGCTGCGGTGGCGAGGGGTATGGCTGGGGTGCGTTTACCATACATCTGTTGCTTCGCTACGTGCTCGGTCTCAGCATCACGGCCGAACACCTTGTGCTGCGCCCGTATCTGCCACCCGCCTGGCGGATCGCGGGCCGCAGGTATGGTGTCAGTATCACCTTGCGCGGGCGCGAGTGGCGCATTGGTCTCGCGGTCAGCAGCACAGCGCAGCTTGTGATCACCATCGATACCACCGAATACCCGTGCGTGTGGGGCGAGCCGCTCACGGTTGCCTTCCCGTCGTGAGCAACCCGTGGCTTATGACGTATAGACCATGACCCGGTTACGCCCGGCGTGTTTCGCGCGGTAGAGGGCCCGATCCGCGCGTTCAAGCAGATGATCGAGCCGCTCGGCGGTACGATATTCGGCGACGCCAAAACTACAGGTGACGCCAAAGGCCGCGCTGTCGGTGATCACTTCGTGATCAACCAGTTCGCGCAGCCGCTCGGCCACGCGCGTAGCAGTCGCCAGATCGGTCTCTGGCAGCAGCACAACCATTTCTTCTCCGCCATAGCGGCCAAAAATATCGCTGGTGCGGAGACCCGCGCGGCAGCGATCGGCAATCGTGCGCAGCGCCAGATCACCCGCACGATGCCCGTAGGTATCGTTCACGAGTTTGAACCGATCGGCATCGATCAGCAGTACCGCAAGTGGATGCTGGTAGCGGCGCGCGCGCTCGAGTTCGTGTTCGGCCAGCCGAAAGAATGAATTCCGATTATACAGCCCGGTGAGCTGGTCGATCGTCGCAAGCCGCTGCACCTCGCCAAACAACCGCGCATTTTCGATCGCGATCGCCGCGCTGGCCGCCAGTTGCTCCAGCGCACGCTGCTGCGCGCTCGTGTAGAGCAGCAGTGTTGTCTGAGCGCTCAGCATCCCAATCACGC
>JAYUYF010000278.1:0-1736 GCA_043752605.1 Roseiflexaceae bacterium | reverse complement strand
CTGCAGGTTAATCCCCTCGCTGAGGCAATCGGTTGCCACGAGCAAGCGGCGTGGTGCGGCACTCAGCTCGGTCACGCGCTGTTCGCGTTCTTCCTCGGATGAATCACCAGTCACTGCCATCACGTGCAGGTCGGGCACAATGCCGCGCAGGCGGCGTGCCAGATCTTCGGCGAGATATTTGGCCGTCGCGATATAGCGGCAGTACACGATCGGGTTGTGGCCAGCGCGCAGCAGCTCGGTCAACGTACTGGCGGCAGCGCGCAGCTTGGGGTCATCATCGCCACGCAGCTTTGTCGCGCGTGCGATAAACGCCTGCAATCGGCGGCGTTCGCCACCGCTCAACTGCGCATCACCCGCCGCGATCACCTGTGTCGGATTGAGATCCTGTGGGCTCTCGGTATCACTGATATCGAGCACGTAGCTGGCAAAGAGCTGGTCATCACCGTCTTCGCCCGTGCTGGCAGTCAGCCGCCCGAGGCGTGCGCTGAGCGCCGCTTCCGCCGCCGCCGGGCTGCTCATCACACAGCGCAACAGCGCCAGCGCCGTCCAGTAGCGCACGCGCTGGCGGTAGGCAGCCCCGCTGTCATCGCGCACCAGCTCGCGCGCAAAGGCATAAATATCGGTAAACAGGTCGTGGTACGCGGGTGAGCGCGCCAGCTGATACATGATCTCCACTTGCCGACGCTCAGGGAACGGGGCGCGCTCGCCATCGCCCAGCCAGGCTCCGAGATCCGCGCGACGACGCTGGACAAAATGGCGCGCCAGCCAGCGGCGGTCTGGCTCGCTCAGCTGGTCGAGGTCGAGGCGGGAAAAGCGCGGGTCGAGCAGTTCGAGCAGCGAGCGAAACGAGTCTTCGATCCCGCTGTGTGGCGTGGCGGTCAACAGCAGCAGGTGGCGTGCGGGATCGGCCGCGAGATCGCGCAGCAGATCGTGGCGCTGCTGGGTCGTGCCACCATCGTTGGCGCGGGCGGCGGTGTGCGCCTCATCGACGATCACCAGATCGGGGCAGTGCGTGAGAAAGCTGGCGCGCCGTCGGTCTGATTTGACAAAATCGATGCTCACCACCAGCGCCGGGTACTGGGCAAAAACGCTGACATCGCCGACCAGATCGCGTTCGAGCCGGCCGAGCGTCGCGGCGCGCACCACCACCGCCTCGATCGCAAACTTCTCGCGCAGCTCGCGCTGCCACTGGTCGCACAGGTGCGGTGGGCAGAGCACGCACAGCCGTTGCACGTCGCCACGGTCGAGCAGTTCACGCGCGATCAGGCCGGCCTCAATCGTCTTGCCGATGCCCACGTCATCCGCGATCAGCATGCGTACCGGGTCAAGCCGGAGCGCCATGAGCAGCGGCACAATCTGAAACGGGCGCGGCCGCACGCTGATCCGCCCGAGCGAGCGGAACGGCCCGGCACCGCTGCGCAGCGTCAGGCGGGTCGCATCGCGCAGCAGCTGCCCCGCAACCAGATCACCCGCAGCTGCGGGATCGGGGGCGGGCAATGTCGTCTCTTCAACCGCGTCTATGCCGAGTGCCGCCAGGCCACGGGCGACGCTGATCACTTCGTGCTCGCTCCCGCCGAGCGGCCGCAGCCGCAGGACGGTGGTCTCGGGCGAGGGCAGCACGACCCACTCGCGCTCGCGGCAGCGTACCAGTGTACCCGGAGAGAAAGTGTTCATGGCAGGTGCTCCAATTGGGCATCGAGGGCCGCATCGGCGCGAATAGCCAGCACACGGTAGCC
>JAYUYF010000277.1:0-1736 GCA_043752605.1 Roseiflexaceae bacterium | reverse complement strand
CGCATCCTCGACCGTAAAAAGCGCAAACGTGGCGAGGAGAAGATAGACGGCAAAATACGAGAAGATATCGGTGCGATGATCAACGCAGACGCATCGTCGGTCGATGCATTCGCCAATCGCGTGATCGTCGCGCAGATCTTCGCCGATGCCCGGCGGCTAGCCCAGATCCCCGCAGGTATGACACAGGAGGCGGAATGACTATGCATCACTTGATCATCGAACCACGCGACCCGCTGATCGTGCGTGATGGCAAGAGCTTCGACGCCAGCCCCGGCGCGCGTGCGGTCTCGTTGCCGTTTCCGCTCCCGGCCACCATCGCAGGTGCCGTGCGCAACCGGGCGGGCACCTGGACGGGCGACAAAACGCAGGATGCTGCTCAGGCAGCCATAGTATTGCAACGCCATGTCCACGGCCCGCTGCTTGCCCAGCTCGATGCAGCCGGGAGCGTCGACGAATGGTTTGCGCCTGCGCCAGCCGATGCGACATTCCTGCGCCGCGCGAACGACGAGCAGCACGCCGATCTCTTCCAGCTCACGCCGCGTGCCTTTGACACCGGTGTAATGGCGCGCCCGGTCGAAGGTGCTGCCCTGCTGCCGGTACAGATCGGTTCCGGTGCGAAGGAGAAAGCCTACCCCGGTGCGCCGATGTTCTGGAGCTGGAACAAGCTCCGCGCCTGGCTGCTGGCACCGGCAGATATGCCGCAGGTGGTTGCCGCCGACTTTGGGTTGCGCGCGCTCGCCGAAGACAGCCGCGTGCATGTGGGGATCAATGCCACGTCGCAGACCGCCGACGACGGCGCGCTGTTCGTCACGCGCGGGCGCGAGTTTAGCTACGCCGAGCCGAAGGCACGATCGCAAGCGACCACCTCGGACGGTGCTGATAGCGAGCCGCGCGTCCGGCTCAGCGACGTGCGGCGGCTGGCGCTGCTGGTGCGTACCAGCGAACCGTTGCCTGCTGGCGTCGGGCCGCTGGGTGGCGAACGCCGCCTGAGCGCCTGGCGCACGACGGATACAACGTTCGCGCAGCCAGATGCCGCGATCATCGCGCAGCTCGCCGAAACCGGACGGTGTCGTGTGCTGCTGCTTACCCCGGCGCACTTCGCCGCCGGGTTCCGCCCACACCGGCTCTTGAGCACACAACACGACGTGACGCCGCAACTGCGTGCCGCAGCGGTGGGCCGACCAACGGCGGTGAGCGGCTGGGACATGCTCGCAAACAGTGCCCGGCCCGGCCGCCGCCTTGCCCCCGCAGGCAGCGTCTACTGGCTCGAACTCGATGGTGATGCAGCCGCACGCCGCGCGTGGGCGGCGGCGATCTGGATGCAGACCGTGAGCGATGGCGACCAGGAACGACGCGACGGATTTGGCCTCGCGGTACTTGGTACGTGGGAGGAAACACGATGAACACCCCCAAATTCAACCTTAAACGCCGCGAAGACATCATCACCGAGGTACGGCGCTACGAGCTGATTACGCCACTGTTTGGCGGTGGCGTAAAGCCACAGGAGCCCGACCCGGTGAGCACCGTGCGCGCCGCGAGCGTGCGCGGCCAGCTGCGCTTCTGGTGGCGCGCCACCCGTGGTGGCCAGTTTGCCAGCCTCGATGAACTGCGCAAGGCCGAGGAAGTGCTGTGGGGCGGCGCGGCCGTGATTGGCAAGGATGGCAAGCTGGAGCGCGGCGGGCCGGGGCTGGTGCAGGTGGAGGTCGAGCCGATAAACCTCGGTGTTAAGGTAGAGC
>JAYUYF010000276.1:0-1737 GCA_043752605.1 Roseiflexaceae bacterium | reverse complement strand
CGGTCGTCGATGTGCAAACGCCCACGACGCAGTTTCGTTCCTATGGACTGGCGGCACTGGTGGTGGTGATCTGTACCGTGCTCGGCTATTTGCTCGATCCCTACCTGCAACCGATCAATATCGTGATGATCTACCTGCTGGGCGTCACACTCGTCGCGGCGCGCCTGGGTCGTGGCCCATCGGCGCTGGTATCATTGCTCGGTGTCGCAGCGTTTGACTTTTTCCTCGTGCCCCCGTATCTGAGTTTTGCGGTGACCGATGTCGAATACATCTTTACGTTTCTGACGATGGCTGCCGTTGGTCTGTTGATCAGTGATCTGGCGGCGCGGCTGCGCGCGCAGGTCGCTGCGGTGCGGCGGCGCGAGGAACGCACTGCGGCGTTGTATGCGCTGAGCCGCGATCTCTCATCCGCGCGTGGGATCGAGCAGGTGCTGCGCGCAACGATGTTACACGTCGCCGAGGTCTTCGAGAGCCGGGTTGTCGTGCTCTTGCCCGTCAATGAGCGGTTGCAGCCGTGGGGCGCGGTCGCGGGTTGGGCGCGCGAGACCAATGTCGAGCAGATTTTTGCACCCGGCCAGAGCGATCAGGCGCTGGCACAGTGGGTGTACGAACGTGGTGTGCCAGCTGGTGTGGGCACCGATACCGTCCCGGCGGCAAATCTGCTGTTTCTGCCGTTGCGTGGTGCCGAAGGGCCAATTGGCGTACTCGGGTTGCAGCCTGCCGAACGCGTGCGTCTCGGCGCGCCCGATCAGCGCCATCTGGCCGAGAATTATGCCGGGCAAATCGCGCTGGCGGTCGAACGTGCGCAGTTGGCCGCCGAGGCCGAGCGCTCGCGCGTGGCTGTCGAGACCGAACGGCTACGTACGTCGCTGCTCTCTTCTGTCTCCCACGATCTGCGCACGCCATTGGCGGTGATCACGGGTGCGGCCGGCACGCTGCTGCAAGATGGTGCACGGCTCGACGCAGCCACACGCGATGATCTGGCGCGTACTGCACTCGAAGAGAGCGAGCGGCTGAGCCGACTGGTGGCCAACCTGCTCGATATGACGCGCGTCGAGAGCGGCGGGCTGATCGCAAAGAAGACGCTGGTGCCGTTCGACGAAGTCGTCGGGTCGGCGATCCGGCGGATCGAACCGCACGGCGAAACTGGCATGCTCCAGGGGCGGCCACTCGCGCTCGATATCCCCGCAACGCTGCCGCCGGTGCCGATGGACGAGACGTTGATCGAGCAACTGTTGCTCAACCTGCTCGACAACGCGCTGCGCTACACCCCTGCCGGATCGCCGATCACCATCACTGCGCGCCAGATCGCGGCGCTCATCGAGGTTGAAGTCGCCGACCGCGGCCCGGGCCTCAAGCCCGGCGATGAAGAACAGATCTTCGAGAAGTTTTATCGTGCCAGCACCCGCCGCGATGGTGCCGGGCTGGGGCTTGCGATCTGCCGCGGGATCGTCACCGCACACGGCGGCCAGATCCGCGCCCAGAACCGCGCGGGTGGTGGTGCCAGCATCCGCTTTACGCTGCCGCTTGAAACATCGGTGATATTGCGCATATAACCATGACAACGGAGGCGGGCAGGTTCTCCTCGAATGTGGGATTTCACGATCCGCGATCTGTGAGTGGTCAGCCACGAACGGGGCTGCATAGCAGACGCAGGATAGCGGGCCCAACAAACCGCTTGACATTCCTGCTACCATCCGCTATCGTACCGATACGAACAGTTCAGGAGTATCCAAC
>JAYUYF010000275.1:0-10978 GCA_043752605.1 Roseiflexaceae bacterium | reverse complement strand
GGTTGCGGCGAACCGCGCTGCACACTGCATACATCCAACAAGTTTCTTCCCATTCCTTTCCTGTTGGCGGGCGCGGCAGACACCACTTGACCCGGTCTGGCCATCCAAAGTGCGGTTTAGGATCCGGGGGCGTACCCCCCGGCGCGCCGCGTAGGCACGAATTGACATCACCCCAGAAAACAGCTATACTGCGAAAGCGACGCCGGGGTGGCGGAATGGCAGACGCGGCGGTCTCAAAAACCGTTGAGTGCAAGCTCATGTGGGTTCGACTCCCACCCTCGGCACCATCACCCGTAGGTCGCATAATAATCGGGGCGTGGCTCAGCCTGGTAGAGCGCA
The DNA here is from genome assembly GCA_043752605.1 of Roseiflexaceae bacterium. Taxonomy (GTDB): domain Bacteria; phylum Chloroflexota; class Chloroflexia; order Chloroflexales; family Roseiflexaceae; genus JAYUYF01. Next base: position 10,639 of record JAYUYF010000275.1, on the reverse strand, counting down.
GCGTTCGGGTCGCTGAGGTCGGAGGTTCGAATCCTCTCGCCCCGACCAGGCAAGACAGGGTTCATCGCAATGCGGTGAGCCCTGTTTTTTTGTTACAATTATCATGTGGCTGCGTGGGCTACGAGATAATGGACGATGACGATGCTACGTGTGCTGATGCCGCTGCGGCGGCCATACGACCTGCTTCGCACGTATCGGCGAGCCGATCTGCTGCCCGACATCATTGCGGGAGCAACGGTTGGGATCGTGCTCTTGCCGCAGGCGCTGGCGTTCCCGCTGCTGGCTGGATTGCCACCGACGGTCGGGCTGTTTGCGGCGGTGGTCGCACCATTGATCGCGGCATTGTGGGGCAGCTCGGCGCACCTGCAGACCGGCCCCACCAATACCGCCTCGATCCTCACGCTCTCGGCGCTGCTGCCGGTGGCGGCGCTGGGAACGCCCGAATACCTCGCTGCGGCCGGATTACTCGCCGTGCTCTCTGGTCTCATCCGGCTGGCATTCGGGCTGGCGCGGCTCGGTGTGCTGATCAACTTTGTGTCATCGGCGGTGGCGGTCGGGTTCACTGCGGGTGCGGGTATCCTGATCATCGCCAACCAGCTTGGTATGTTGCTGCGCATTGCGGTTGGCAACAATCCGAGCCTGTTCGGCACCCTTGCAGAAGTGGGCGCAGCGCTGGGAACCACACACCTGCCCAGTTTAGCCGTTGGTATCACCACGGTGCTGGTCATCCTGGCGACGCAGCGTTTGGCACCGCGCGTCCCGGCGCTGCTGGTCGGGATCGTCGCCACCGGTGTCGGCGTCTGGCTGCTGGGGCTCGAGGCGCAGGGAGTACAGGTGCTGGGCGAATTGCCCGCCGGGCTGCCACCGCTGGCGGCGTTGCCATTTGGCGATCTGGCGCTGGTGGGTAGCCTGGCGAACGGCGCGCTGGCGATCGCGGTAATCGGGCTGGTCGAAGCGTCGTCGATCGCACGTTCGATCGCCGGGCACTCCGAGCAACGGCTTGACAGTAACCAGGAATTTGTCGGCCAGGGACTGGCAAATATCGCTGCGGGTCTGTTTTCGGGCTACGCGTGTTCAGGGTCGTTCAACCGCTCAGCGCTGAGCTACCGCGCTGGCGGTCGCACCGCGCTCACCGCCGTCTTCTCCGCAATCTTTGTCCTGCTGGCCACACTGCTGCTGGCACCGCTCACGGCGCACCTACCGCGCGCCGCGCTCGCGGGGGCACTGATCCTCACCGCCTGGGGGATGGTCGATCGGAAATCGATCCGGCAGCTGTGGCGCAGCGCGCGCGGCGACGCTACCATCATGTCGATTACGCTCGTGCTGACATTGTTGTTGCCGCTGCAGTTTGCGGTGCTGGCGGGCGTCCTGATGTCGCTCGGCTACTATATTTTGCAGACCAGCGCGCCGCAGGTACGGGTTGTCCTTCCCGATGCGCAGTACAAACACTGGGTACCCGCCAGCGAGCGGCTGCCGTGCCCGGAGCTTGGTGTGATCGAGGTGCTGGGCAATCTGTATTTTGGCGCAGTCAACCACGTTGAAGAGGCAATCCGGCGGCACGCCGACGCGCACCCGACGCAGCGGTTTCTCCTGATCCGCATGGAGAACGTGCTGCACATCGATAGCAGCGGCGTCCAGATGCTCGAGACGCTCGTGCGGCTCTACCGCGCACGGCGCGGCCAGGTGTATCTGACGCAGGTGCGCGCGCCGGTACGCGCGTTTTTGCGTTCGACCGGCTTTCTGCAGACGCTTGGCGAGGCCAACGTACTCGAGACCGATGCGGCGATCGGCTATCTCTTCAACCACGTAATCGACCCGGCGATCTGTATTTATGAATGCGAAGTGCGCGCCTTTCGCGAGTGCCAGAATTTACCAAAACGGCTGCTGCCCGGCGTTATGCAAACTGTGGTCGAGAGCGGCCCGCCGCCGGTGATGGTTGCTGCGCGCGACCTGTACAGCGCGTTGCGCAGCGCAAACCCGCCCGTCGTGCTCGATGTGCGCGAGCCGCGCGAGTTTGCGCGCGGGCATATCCCGCAGGCGCGTTCGCTACCGTTGCTCGATGTGCTCGCCGGTGCGCCAGACCTGCTGCAAAATCAAGACATCGTGCTGGCGTGCCGCAGCGGGCGGCGCAGCGCGCGTGCTGCCAGCGCACTGCGGAGCCACGGGTTTACCGAGCTGCGGGTGCTCGCGGGGGGGATGCTGGCGTGGGAAGCGGATCATCTGCTGGAGGCGGTGGACGTATGAACGAACGGATCGATCGCAATGTTGGGCTTGAACTGGTGCGCGCCACCGAGGCGGCGGCGCTGAGTGCCGGGCGCTGGATGGGTCTCGGGCAGCGCGATGCTGCGGACGACGCGGCGACCGGCGCGATGGCGGCGGTGCTGGCCACGCTCGATGTCGATGCGCGGATCGTGATCGGCGAGGAAGGCCGCTCGGGCTCGCCCTCGGTACTGGCGGGTGGCATGCAGATCGGGCGTGGTCGCCAGCACCTCGATATGGTGGTGGATCCGATCGACGGGCGGCGCATGCTCGCCGAAGGGCGCTCGGGCGCGATTGCGGTGGCCGCTGTGGCGCTGCCAGGCGCGATGTGGTCACCCGCGCCCGCCGATTATGCCGACAAAATCGTGGTTGGGCCCGCCGCCGCCGCTGCGCTGGTTCCCGAGTGCCTCGATGCCCCCGCGGCCTGGACACTGGCGCTGGTGGCGCGCGCGAGCGGCAAGGCGGTGCGTGATCTGGTGGTATTTGTGCTCGACCGGCCGCGCCACGCCGCGCTGATCGCGGAGATCCGCACCGCCGGTGCGCGTGTGATGTTACGTGGCGATGGCGACGTAGCGGGTGCGCTGATGGCCAGCACACCCGGCAGCCAGGTCGATCTGTTGATGGGGATCGGCGGCGCGGCCGAGGGCGTGATCGCCGCCTGCGCCGTACGCGCGTTGCGGGGGGCCATGCTGGTGCGGCTCGCACCGCAGTATGATGCCGAGCGCGCGGCGGTGGCGGCGGCCGGGATCGACACCCGGCGTGTGCTCACCGCCGACGAACTGGTGGCGGGCGACCAGATCTTCTTCGCCGCCACCGGTATCGCGGATGGGCCGCTACTGCGCGGTGTGCGCTATGCCGGTGAACGCGCCGAGACCTATTCGCTCGTGCTGCGCAATGAGACCGGCACACGCCGATCGATCTTCGCCGAACACGTGATCGGCGCGGAATAAGCGCCTGAGAAGCGACGCGCAAAAGATGAGAATCTCATAAGTGCGCAATTTCACAGATCCTTTTGCTGCACCGCCGCGCAGTGTCGGGTGGAGCGACAAACGCTCTGACCGCAATGACGCCGGTTGGTACAGCGTCCAAATGTTCTGAGGAGGAGACCTGTGAATCTACGCACACGACTCACCCGCCGCACCGCGATCGCCAACACCTTTGTGGTGGGCGCGCTGGTGCTGGCAGCCTGCGGTGGCACACCTACCGTAGCGCCGACGACGGCTCCCGCAGCGGCGACGGCAGCCCCGGCCGCAACGATGGCCCCGGCCGCAACGACGGCTCCGGCCGCAACGACGGCTCCGACAACCGCCGCAGCCCCGACGGCCGCCGCTGGCGCGATGGGCGACACCATCGGCGCAATCGCGATGGCCGATAACCAGTTTACAACGCTGGTTGAGCTCGCGATCGCAGCTGATATCACCGACGTGCTGACCGGCCCTGGCCCGATCACCGTCTTTGCCCCCACCAATGAAGCATTTGCCAAGTTGCCAAAGGCGACGCTTGATGCGTTGATGGCTGACCCAGCGATGCTCAAGGAAGTTTTGACCTACCACGTATTGCCCGCCAAAGTCACCGCCGCCGATATTACCGGCATGGGTGGCAAGGGTACGCCTGAGACCGTCAACGGCGCGAAAGTCAACGTGACCACGATCGATGGCTCGGTCTACGTCAACGATGCCAAGGTCACCACGGCCGATGTGGCCGCCGGTAACGGCGTCATTCATATCATCGACACCGTGCTCATCCCGCAGGACATGATGACCGCCGCCACGGTTGGCGGGGTGGCGATGGCCGACTCGCAGTTCAACACACTCTCGATGCTGGTCACGCTGGCGGGTCTTGGCCCGGTGGTGAAAGATCCGAACGCGACGTTGACGGTGTTTGCACCGACGGATGCGGCATTCGCCAAGCTGCCGAAGGCCACGGTTGATGCGCTGCTGGCTGACCCCGAAGCGCTGAAGAAAGTCCTGACTTACCATATACTCGGCACCGTCGTCACCTCGACTGACATCGCCGGGATGGGTGGCAAGGGTAACCCCGAGACCGTCAACGGTGCCACGCTCGACGTGACAACCAAAGACGGCGCGGTGTACGTCAACGGTGCCAAGGTAATCGCCGCCGACATCAAAGTTGGCAACGGCGTCATCCACGCGATCGACACCGTGCTGCTGCCGCCCGACATGCGGTAGTCGTTCCTGCACAATTAATGTTGTCAAACGAGCGGCGCGCCAGATATCTGGCGCACCGCTCGTTTGTTCTGTTTCGCCTTGACAGCAGCACACGTATGTTCTATAATCTCGTCATATTAGCTAATATCCTCATTTTGGAGAGATATGAATCTGCGATTCATCGCCTCGACACAGGCGCAAAACAATTTTGGGCGAATGTTGGATGACACGGTACAAAACGGCACGCGGTATATTATCAGGCGTCGCAACGCCTCACAGGCGATCCTGCTGAGCATTGCTGATCTGGAGCGTCTTTTGTCTGGCGATGAAACAGAACGCCAACGACTAGAACATGTGATTCGCGAGGTCAGTCCAAGCTATGCTTTCGGTGAGTCGGTAACGGAGTAAGTTTACGATGATTGATCAACACGACCTCTCACTCAACTATCGCTCCCATACATTTGGTTCATCGACAATTATTTATGCTGACTGTGTCGAATGGATGGGAAGTATTCCAAAGAACAGCATACACGCGATCGTAACCGATCCGCCATATGGCATAAAAGAATATGACTTTGATCAGATAGAAAAGCGTACAAACGGCAATGGCGGCGTTTGGAGGATACCACCGTCTTTTGATGGCAGTAATCGGGCGCCATTGCCTCGTTTTACCGCGCTCAACGATAAAGAGCGTTCAACACTGTACCGATTCTTTTCTGAATGGGGTCATCTTGCCAATAATGTGCTGTATCCTGGTGGTCATATCTTTTTAGCAAGCAACGCATTTCTCTCACAACTCGTGTTTTCTGCACTGATAGCGAGTGGACTTGAATTCCGAGGCGAACTTATTCGCCTTGTAAGAACATTTCGCGGCGGCGATCGACCCAAAAATGCTGAAGATGAGTTTCCTGAAGTGTGTTCGTTGCCGCGCAGCGCATATGAGCCCTGGGGTATTTTTCGCAAGCCTCTACCAGATGGTATGAAAGTCAGCGATTGTCTGAGAACATTTGGTACAGGAGGCTTGCGGAGAATCAATGCAGAGCAGCCATTTACTGACGTGATCGTCAGCGAGCGAACGTCTCGAAAAGAGCGAGATATTGCTGACCATCCGAGTCTGAAACCACAATCGTTTCTTCGTCAGGTCGTACGCGCATCATTACCGCTGGGTACTGGTATCATCCTCGATCCATTTATGGGATCGGGTTCTACGATAGCTGCTGCCGAATCGCAGGGGTTGCAGAGTGTAGGTGTTGAGCGCTACATCGACTACTTTGAGATGAGCCAACGTGCGATACCAAAGCTGGCGCAACTCTCGGTAGAATCGACCGCCGTCGACCAACTCGATATGCTCAATCTCATCGACACTTCAGCCCTGATAAATCCAGTTTGATGTCATTTTCCGATAGCCTGACTCGGTGACACTGGCAGTAATTGTACGACGACTCGTCTCTGACCGGCCTGAGAACAACCAATCGTCCTTCAATAGCTGTGCGCCAACAACTTTCACAAAACGAAATGGTCGCGGCTCCTGGTCTTTTGGCCGATTGCCAGCAAAAACAAATACCATCAGCCAGACATCTTCTGGATTGTGTCCTTGCCACGCCCGCATGTAGCGCGACGCTTTGATCTCCACGCCGTGTGGCGCGTGCCGGATCGCATTCTCGGGGAACATCATCGCGGGAACAAGATCTGGATGCCCGTTATGATAGCGATTTTTCACAATTGTAGAACAGTACTTTGGGATAGCTGAGCCCATAAACTCGCCAACGATACTGCTAAAATTCGCTGGCATCAACATTGTCTCGAGACGTTCAATCTGTTTGGTATGCAACTGCGTGTTGACAAAACCCAGGAACGCGAGAAACTCATTCATAGCGGATTGAATATGCTCGTTTTTCAGACCGTATGGCAGCGCTGCATTCAGGTTGAAACCGTCAACAGTGAGGGGGACAGGTTGGCACGCTTCAAGCGCCGAGTAGTCATTCGTCACGAGTGTCTCCAAACGTATGCGCAGGGGCGCGAATAGCTTCGCGCCCCAATATCCAGGCACGGGTGCTAGGGGTTGTTGTCGATCTGTGCACGCTGGAGCGCGCCCGAGTAATCGACGTAGATCGACTTCCACTCGCTGAAGACATCGAGCACCTGCGTGCCGCCCTCGCGGTGGCCGTTGCCCGTCCCCTTCGTGCCACCGAATGGCAGATGGATCTCGGCCCCGATCGTCGGCGCGTTGATATACACAATGCCGGTGTACAGATCGCGCATCGCCACAAACGCGCGGTTCACATCACGCGTGTAGATCGACGACGAGAGACCAAACGGCACGTCATTCGCCACATCGATCGCCTCCTCAAAGCTATCGACCGGGATGATCGCGAGCACCGGGCCAAAGATTTCCTCCTGCGCGAGCCGCATCGTGCGCGTCACATCGGTGAAGATCGTCGGCTGGTGGAAGAAACCGTGCGCGTGGTCACCACTGCTGAGCCGCTCGCCACCACAGATCAGGCGTGCACCCTCGGCCTTGCCGATGCCGACGTACTGGAGCACGGTGTCGAGCTGGCCCTGGTTGATCGACGGGCCCATCTGCGCGCCAGCGGTGAGCCCATTACCCACCACGAGCTCAGCGGCGCGCGCGGCGAGGCGGCTGGCCACCTGCTCGGCGACCGCACGATGCACAATCAGCCGCGAGGTGGCGGTGCAGCGCTGGCCAGTCGTACCAAACGCACCCCATAGCGCGCCTTCGAGCGCCAGATCAAGATCGGCGTCGTCCATCACGATCATCGGGTTCTTGCCACCCATCTCGAGCGAGACGTGCTTCATGCCCTCGGCACCCACACGCGCCACGCGGCTGCCGACTTCGGTGCTGCCCGTAAACGAAATCACCTTGACATCGGGATGGCGCATGAGCGGCTCGCCCACCTTGCTGCCGCTACCACATACGATGTTGACCACACCCGGCGGGAGGCCAGCATCGACGAGCGTCTGCACAAAGTTGTAGACCGAGAGCGGCGTATCGCTGGCCGGTTTGATCACCACCGTGTTGCCGATCACCAGCGCGGGCAGGATCTTCCACGACGGGATCGCCATCGGGAAGTTCCAGGGGGTGATCAGGCCGCAGACACCAAGCGGCTGGCGCACCGACATCTGGAATTTGTTGGGCATCTCCGAGGGGGTGGTCTGGCCGTGCAGCCGCCGTCCTTCACCCGCCATAAAGAACATCATGTCGATCGCTTCCTGGACATCGCCGCGCGTTTCAGACAGCACTTTGCCCATCTCGCGCGTCATATCCTGCGCGCATTGCTCTTTGCGCTCGATCAACAGCTGCCCGGCGCGGTAGATGATCTCGGCGCGTTTGGGCGCGGGCACCAGCCGCCAGCTTGCGTAGGCGGCCTGTGCAGCAGCGACGGCGGCCTGGATATCGGCTTCGTCGCTTGCGGGGAACAGGCCGACGATCTCGCGCGTATCGGCCGGATTGCGGTTTTCGAAGGTGCGGCCACTGGCCGCCGGGGTGGACTTGCCGCCGATCAGATTGTGAAACACAGCTGGATTTGCCATCTTGGGTACTCCTCTCGCAACGTCGCATTCGCCCGATTATACACCGCGTGACAGCGGCGACGAAAAGCTGGTGTATGATAGAGATGAGGGTAACATCGTGCTGAGGAGCTTTCGCCCGCGGCGCTGCGCGCGACGAACAAAGAGGAGCCGACATGTCCGTCCAGGAGTATGTTCCGACGCGCACAGGCAACACGCCCGAGGCGTTTCGCCGTGCGGTACAAGACAATCTCTACTACGTCATCGGCAAGAACCAGCAGACCGCGACGCAGAACGATTACTATATGGCGCTCGCCTACACCGTGCGTGACCGGTTGATCCAGCGCTGGCTGATGACCAACGAGCGCTACGCAGCCACGGATGCGAAGCAGATCGCGTACTTCTCGGCCGAATATCTGCTCGGGCGGCAGTTGATGAACAATCTGCTCAACGAAGACATGATCGAAGTTGCGCGCGAGGCGCTCAGCGATCTTGGGCTGAACCTCGATGATCTCGCCGAGCACGAAGCCGAGCCCGGCCTGGGCAACGGTGGTCTTGGGCGGTTGGCGGCCTGCTTCCTCGACTCACTGGCGACGATCGAAATGCCGGCCGTCGGCTATGGAATCCGCTATGAGTACGGGATCTTCAAGCAGCGTTTCGAGCAGGGCTGGCAGGCCGAGCAGCCGGATGACTGGCTCTACCGCGGCAACCCGTGGGAGATCGCCACACCCGATCTGGCGGTCGAGGTCGGCTTTGGTGGCCATACCGAGAGTTATGTCGACACCAAAGGGCAGCACCGCATTCGCTGGCGTTCGGGCTGGCGTGTGCTCGGCATGCCGTATACAACGCTGGTGCCGGGCTATGGCACCGAGAATGTCAATTCATTGCGGCTCTGGAGCGCCCGCGCCACCGAATCGTTTGACCTGCAACTCTTCAATCAGGGCGATTACGCGCGCGCCGTCGAGGAGAAGGTCTTTTCGGAGAATATCTCGAAGGTGCTCTACCCGGAAGATACCACGCCGCAGGGCCGCATGCTGCGCCTGCAGCAGCAGTATTTCTTTGTCGCCTGTTCGCTGGCCGATATCATCCGCACCTTCAAGACGCGCCACACCGACTGGAGCATGCTGCCCGAGCGCGCAGCGGTGCAGATGAACGACACCCACCCGACGATCGCGGTGGCCGAACTGATGCGGATTTTGCTCGACGAAGAAGGCCTGACGTGGGACAACGCGTGGGGTATCACCCGCCGTGTGATGGGGTACACCTGCCACACGCTGATGCCCGAGGCGCTCGAGGTCTGGCCGGTCGATATGTTCGAGCAACTGCTGCCACGCCATCTCGAGATCATCTACGAAATCAACGCGCACTTCCTCGATGACGTGCGGCTGCGCTTCCCCGGTGATCAGGGGCGCGTGGCGCGCATGTCGATCATCGGCGAGAGCCCGGCCAAGACCGTCCGCATGGCGCACCTCGCGAGCGTCGGCAGCCACTCGATCAACGGCGTGGCCGCATTGCATTCCGAGCTGCTGCGGACGATGACATTGCTCGATTTCTACGAGCTGTGGCCCGAGAAGTTTAGCAATAAGACCAACGGCATCACACCGCGGCGCTTCGTGCGGCTCGCCAACCCTGGCCTCTCGGCGCTGATCACCGAGCATCTCGGCGATGGCTGGCTCGCCAATCTTGATCAACTCAGCCAGCTCGAGCCGCTGGCCGAGGATGCGGCGTTTCGGGCACGCTGGCGCGCAATCAAGCGGGCGAACAAAGTCACGCTTGCTGCTACCGTCCAGAAGCAGACCGGCATCGAGCTCGACACCAACTCGGTCTACGATGTGATGGTCAAACGTTTGCACGAATACAAGCGCCAACATCTCAAGATTCTGCACGTCATCACGCTTTTCAACCGCATCAAGCGCGATCCCGGCCACGGATTGCTGCCGCGCACCGTAATCTTCGGCGCAAAAGCAGCACCGGGCTACAAAATGGCCAAGCTGATCATCCGCCTGATCAACGGTGTGGCCGAGGTCGTCAACAACGATGCCGATGTACGCGGGCGCTTGAAGGTCGTGTACGTGCCAAACTTCAACGTGTCGGTGGCCGAGAAGATCTACCCGGCGGCCGATATCTCGGAGCAGATCTCGATGGCTGGCAAAGAGGCCTCCGGTACGGGCAACATGAAGTTTGCGCTCAACGGCGCGGTCACAATTGGCACGCTGGACGGGGCCAATGTCGAGATCCGCGAGCTGGTGGGGGCGGACAACTTCTTCCTGTTTGGCCTCACCACACCCGAGGTTTTCGCGGCCAAAGCCGCCGGGTATGACCCGCGCACGTTTGTGGATGGCGATCACGAGTTGCAGCAGGCGCTGGCAGCGATCGGCAGCGGTGTCTTTGGCCGCGGCGACACGACAATGTTCCAGTCGTTGCTCGACCAGTTGCTCAGTTCGGATCCGTTCATGGTGATGGCCGATTACCGTAGCTACATCGGCGCGCAAGAGGCGGCCGAACTGGTGTACCAGGATGAGGAGCGCTGGACGCGCATGTCGATCCTGAACGCCGCTCGCTGCGGCTTCTTCACCTCAGATCGTGCGATGCGCCAGTATTGCGCCGAGATTTGGAAGACCACGGCAGTTCCAGCGCGGTAGCGCCGGGTCGCGATCCGTCGCGTGGAGGGGCGGACGCGATCC
>JAYUYF010000274.1:0-1743 GCA_043752605.1 Roseiflexaceae bacterium | reverse complement strand
TACCGCCATCACACGCGTCCTGCGGCGCAGGCACAATGTCGTCGGTGGTCGCCGCTGCTCGCTCTTTGGCGTCGAGGCTCTGCTCCTGGCCGCATTTTGGCCACCTGGCACGAGGTTGATGCTACCGGGTTCGTGGCGCTGACAGCCTGGCAACCGTTGCACGCGCGTCGTGCACAACGTGTGATTGTACTTACCGAACTGGTATGTACTGAGTCTGTTGCGCTCACCTCCGGGTGCGCGCACGTTGCCGCACGCGCCCCTGGCGCGATGCCCTCCCCCGCCGCGACCGGCGCGCTCTTCGGAGCTGCGTCACCCGCTGCGGGTTTTTTGTGTCTGCTGTCTGCTCGCCCTTGCGAGCGCTTTGCTGCCCGCTGCTCCGGGTACTGTGTCTTCTTGACCAGCCGGGGCACGCTGCTGGTCGAACACTGGGAGGTGCCAGACACTGTTCACTCCGCAGCACGCTGCGGGCTCCGTCAACCGTCTTCCCCGCACACCCGGGGCCTGTCTTGCGAGACCGGCCTGGTGTTGTGGGGCTGGTCGTTTGTGGAGGCTGTATGCGCGTTTCGACGATTATGAAGATCTGTCAGGCGGCAGTCGATGATATCTATGCGGGTGTGTTGCGCTGGGGGCGCACCTGCGGCAAGTTCGACGAAGACGCCGATGGCAATCCCAAACGCCCGGTGCGCGTCGATACCGGCAAGCCCCTCGTGCCGCAGGCGCTGCTGCGGCGCGTGCAAGAGGTCGAACTGGCGCACGCCGAGGGCGAGCTGGTGACCAACTCGGTCACCAACACCTTCTTGCTCACCGCGATGCGCTGCGGCAGCTGTGGCGCGGCGATGTCGGGCTACACCAGCACCAAACAGAAAGACGAGCGCAGCTACAAGTACCGCAAGTACCGCTGCGCCGGGCGTGTCAACACCACCGGTTCGTGCACGATGCCGATGCTGAGCGCGCCCGATCTCGAAGCTGCCGTGCTCGAGGTGGTATTCCACGACCTAAAGGCGCGCAGCCAGTCGGTGTTGCTTGACGAAGTCACCGCCGCCATTCAGCGCACGCGCGATGCGCTGCTCAGCGCGATTGCGGCCGCCGAGCAGCGCTTGGCCGAGGTTACCACGCGCCGCACTGCCGCGCTCGACGCGCTGACGTTCCAGATCCGCGTGGTATCCGAGCGCACGCGCGCGGCGCTGGCGCAGCAGGCCGAGGCGGCGGTGGTGGCGTGCGACGAAATCGAGGCGCAGATCCATACGCTGCGGCTGGGGATTGGCATTCTGGATGAAAAGAGCCGCACTGTGGTGCAGCTGCTCGAAGACCCCCGGCTCGACCCCACGCGCTGGAGTGATCCCGAGGCGTTTCTGACGCTCAAACGCGCGTTGCGGCTGCTGGTGCACGGCCTGATCATGCGCGAGATCGCGCCGGGCGAGTACCAGATCGAGGTGCAACTGTACGAAATTCGTGCAATTGTTTGTGGCGAGAGCGCGTAGGGGTCGAACCTACCGATGCGGCTCGTCACCGCACCCACCCGTTTTGAAGACGAGGACAGCCACCGGGCCACATCCGCTCCCACTGTGCATTGTAGCCGCCGGGCCGTGGTGCGTCAATGCGGGGAGATGCGTGAGACGGTGCTGTGTGACCGGGTGACACGGTGACACGGTGACACGGTGACACGGTGATAACCTGTGATATGGTCACCCGACCACCCGATCACCACTCCCTCACTGCCCGCGTCGTGTCATCCTGCGAACT
>JAYUYF010000273.1:0-4649 GCA_043752605.1 Roseiflexaceae bacterium | reverse complement strand
CGACCTGATAGCTCCCTGGTGCGGTGCGCGCCGGATGCAGATGCGCGAAATTGGCACCATCGTCGCTGACGATGACGAGATGCAGCAGCGCGGTGTGTAACACCGTAACGTCATCGACGACCTGCCCGGTGCCACCATCGCTGAGCCGCACCCCGAGCAGGAGCGGCGAGCCGACTACCGGACGCGCGGGGGCGAACGCGAACGCAGCGTTGATGTGTGGCACGCTCACCGGCGTAGCCGGGCGCGGCGGCATAAACGCCTGCTGGGCGGCGAGTGTCGCTGCCACGCTCAGTGCCACCAGCGCGGCGGCAGCGCCGAGCCACGCCAGTACCGGCAAGCGCCGCGTGAGCCCGGCGGCGGCGCTTGCCAGCACCATCACGCCAGCTACGCCAAACAACGCGTGTGGCCACCAGCGCGACTGGTCGCCCGCCGCGTCGACGACGGTGAAGGGCAGCGTCGCGCGTGTCTCGGCCGTTGGACTGCTGAGCTGAAGATCCAGTTCCCACAATCCGTGACGGTCTACCTGGAGCACCACATGATATGGCCCACGGTCACCCGCCAACACCTGAACAGTCGCGCGGTTACCATCCGCTGGCCAGGCGGCCGCCGGTGTGGCGCGCAGCACCAGTGCTGGTGCATCCGGGCCGCGCAGCCAGACCGTGAGTGCCAGTGGTCCGGGGACGCGTGACGTCGGCTGCATCACAATCGTCACCTCGTGCGCACCAAGCGTCTGGGTATACGTGCGCAGCTCGTCGGTACGCGCGCCGTGTGCAGCGGCAGGTAGCGGCGCGAGCGCGGCGAGCAGCACCAGCACGCGCCAGGCTCCATCTCCCATACGCCATTGACGTTCCATCGCGCCTCCTCCTGCGGTGATCTCACTGCCGCAAGCATAGCGACATGGTGACGCGCGCACATCGGCCATTGGTGGCATGCTGCGCATCGGCAGCGGATGACTCTGGCACGACGCCGCGCCAGAAGTCGTAGGTCATTGGTGTATACGCGATCCGACCTTTGCCAGTGTCCCCACCAATCGCCGTATGCTACAATTGTGACAGGTTCTACCACGGAGACCGCCCATGACGACCGTAATCCCAGCGGTGGCGCCGCTCCCCTGGCCCGCGCGCCTGCTGCCGCGCGCAGCAGACTGGGTGCCCGCCTGCCTCTATACCGGGGTGTTGCTCGATTACCTGGTATTGCATTACACCACACTGTGGAGCGCGGAGACCGCCGTCCTGCTCGCAGCGCTGGCCGTGCTGGTCGCGAGCGAACGCTGGGAATTTGTACGCTACGGCGAACAGATGCCGCGCAATGTGGGTCTGCGCCAGCTACTGCTCACCATGGTGTTGATCGCAACCGTCGTCCAGATCGATACCGAAGGCATGGGGCCATTTCTGTATCTCATTCTGCCGCTCAAGGCCTGGCGGTGGTTCGACCGGCGTGCCGGTTACCTGATGAGCATCACCGTCACGCTGATCTATACCGCCACCAGCCTGTACGACGTTATCACGCTCGGGCTACCGCTCAATCACGTCGCATCGAGCGTGATTCTGTTTGCCACCGCGAGCGCCTTTGTGCTGACAATCTCGCATCTGGCGCAGGAAGACCGGCGCGCGCGCGATCACGCCGAGCACCTGTTACGTGCGCTCGAACAATCACACCGCGAACTCGCGGCGTCGGCTGCGGTGGCCGCCGATGTCGCGGCAGTCGCCGAACGCAGCCGCGTGGCGCGCGATATCCACGATAGCCTCGGCCATTATCTGACGGCGCTCAACATTCAACTTGAGAAGGCGCTCGCGTTTCAGCGTAATGATCCCGAGGAGACCGCGCGCACGCTCCACACCGCCAAACGCCTGGCCCACGATGCACTCGCCGATGTCCGACGTTCGGTCGGGTTGCTGCGCAGTCCACAGGCGGTATTTTCACTTGCCGGGCTGATCCACAAACTCGCCACCTTTACGGGGGGCGAACCGCACGTTGTCGTGGAAATTATCGGCGACGAGCAGCAGTACACGGTTGAGACCCGGCTCGTCCTGTAACGCGTCGCCCAGGAGGCACTCACCAACGTGCGGCGGCACGCGCACGCCCGGCAGGCGCAACTCACGCTCACCTTCGCCGCCAATCACGCGCTGCTCGCACTTGTCGACGATGGCTGTGGCTTTACGACCGATGACCCGGCAATCCTGAACGACCGCGACCGCCCGCGCTTCGGATTACACGGCATCCGCGAACGCGTCGCATTGCTGGGTGGCGTGGTGACGATCCAGAGCGCCCCCGACCGGGGCACACGCGTGGCGGTGTCTGTCCCGCAGACGCGCAGCGCAGCCGCACAATGAGCACTGGCGACGCGCCTGCTGCGGGCGCACCGATCCGCGTGCTGGTGGTGGATGACCAGCGCATCATCTGCGAGGGCATTGCCTCGCTGCTCGGGTTGTATGCGGATATGCAGGTGGTGGGGCTGGCGGGCAACGGCGAGCAAGCGCTTGCAGCGGTCGCGGCGCTCGATCCCCATATCGTGCTGATGGATCTGCGGATGCCCGTGATGAACGGGATCGCGGCGACCAGCGCGATCCATCAGCAGTATCCGGCGTGTCAGGTGCTCGTACTGACGACGTTCGACGATGATGAATCGATCCTCGATGCACTACGCGCCGGCGCCGTCGGCTATCTGCTCAAAGACATCCCGGCGCGCGAACTCGCACAGGCGATCCGCGCCGCTCATCAGCATCTCTACCTGTTCGACCAGCAGATCGCCGGGCGCGTGGTGGCGGCGTTGCAAGCCGCGATTGCACCGCCGCCCGTAATGCCAACCCCGCCGCAGACGAGCGAGTTATCCGCCCGCGAGCTCGACGTGCTGCGGCTGATTGCGCAGGGTGCGTCGAATCGCGAGATCGCCCGCGCGCTCGTCATCAGCGAGGGGACGGTCAAAGCGCACATCTCGAATATCCTCAGCCGTCTCGGGCTGCGTGACCGCACCCAGGCGGCACTGCACGCGCGGGCACACGGCTGGATTTAGCCTACGAACATGGGGAATGGGGACAGCTCGCCAGAAGGTAATCAGGTACTATCAGCGATGCAACCACGCGGCGTATCATGCCCATCGCAAGCGAACGTACAAAAAACGGGCCGCTATTGCTGCGCAAGCGGCCCGAAAACGGCTATGCTATCCTGGTCGTCCGCCCAAGAGTCTTCCCGCACCAGCTACGTGCTGGCGCGCGCTTACTGCGACCGGAGCAACGGCAGGCTTGGCAGGGTGAGCGTAATCGTGGTGCCGGTGCCCACCTCGCTCGTGGCGCGGATCGTCCCGCCGTGCGCTTCGGCAACCAGCCGACAGAAATACAGCCCAAGCCCGTATCCGCGTCGGTCGTTGCGTTGCCCCTGGTTATAGCGATCGAAGATCCGTGGGACGTCTGCTGCCGCGATACCCCGCCCCGTGTCGCGCACGCGCAGTTCGACCCAGCCCTGTTTTGGCGCTGGTGCGAGTGTCACCAGTACCGTTCCCTGCCTGGGGGTATATTTCAGTGAGTTACTCACCAGATTGACAAGCGCCCGGCCGAGTAGCTCACTATCCACATACAGCAGCGGCACATGTACCTGTGTTTCCAGCGTCACCCCATCGGATTGCGCCTGGAGCTGGCAGGCCTGGAGCGCCGTCTGCAACCAGACCGCAGGGTCGTGTCGCCGGACATCGAGCTGCAGTTCGCCTTCGGCAAGCTGATTGGTGTCGAGAATGAGTTGCACCTGGGACCGCATGTGCTGCACACTGCTTGTGCCAAGTTTACAGGCATCAGCCAGCTGTTCGCGGCTCAGGATCTCGGGCATCTGCAGCAGATCGAACACCAGATCGACGGCCTGCAGCGGGTTCCGCAGGTCGTGTACCAGCATCGCGAGCAGATCCTCGCGCCAGCGCATCTGCTGCTCGAGTTGCTGCCGGGTGTGCATGAGCCGCTGATGCAGCTCTTCTTCGAAACGTATCAGCTCGGCAGTGAAGCGGGTGACGAGATCCGGATCCGGTGCCACCAGCGGGAAGCTCTGGCGTGCCGCGCGTAACGCTGCGAGACGCTCTGGACGATAGGACTCGATCACCGCTTCAAGCCGGTCGAGCACCGCATCGATGACCGCGGGCTTGAAGCTCCAGAGCGTATCGAACTGACGCGTGGCTTCGTCTTCCGCTGGTACCTGCCGATCCTGCCCACACAACAGCACCGCAAATTGGGGACAGAGCAGCGCAAGGAACCACTCCTGACGCAACGGATCATCACCGCGCAGGGTAACGTGGAGCTCGCTCGCGAGACTTTCCGCTGGCAGCGTCCCACCCGCAAAAATACATACCTGCTGCGCGATTGTCGCGAGCGCCCGGTAGCGTTCGGTCTCTTTGCGCCAGTGCGACGACTCCTGGAAGCCCGTGAAGAGCAATGCCGGAAGCTGTTGCGAGAGCACCAGGTCTTCGAGCGTGTGCGAGATATGCACCAGTGTGGCTTTCGTACAGCGCAGTGGCTGCAGCGTGTCGCCAAATTGCTCGCGCAGGATGGCGAACAACGAGACGGGAATGGTGCTATCGGATGTCTCGAGCGTTGGACTACTCTTGCGCATGCGTGTATCCATTTGCGGTTGCACAGCCGGGCTCAATTGGTGGCACACGGTAGCAACAC
>JAYUYF010000272.1:0-4651 GCA_043752605.1 Roseiflexaceae bacterium | reverse complement strand
GGCGGCGTGCCGCTGTATGTCCCGTTTGGCCACGCGATCCTGTTTGGCAGCGGGCTGGTGATCAGCGGGTTGCCACAGGTGCTCCTCCACGAAACTGTGCTGCGGCGTGCGCTGCTGGTCTTTCACACCGCGTTGCTCGCGGGCGTCGTCATCATCCTCGGCGATACGCTCAGCGCGCTGTTTGGCGTCTTGCTCGTGGTCGTGCTGCTGCGCCGCCAGTGCAGCCTGTTTTATGTTCTCATGGGTGTACTGGTACTGATTGTCGAGTTGCTCGGCACCGCGTTTGGCTGCTGGTACTGGTGGCCCAATCCGGTCGGTGGCTGGCTGTATACCACCAATCCACCCGTCGGTGCATTTGCGTGCTATCTGGTCGCCGATGTCTGCGTACTCAAAATCGCCGCCTGGCTCACGCGAGTTGCGCCCGCTGCACGGCGGGTCGTCCAAAAGATGTGACCTTTTTCTCAGATCACGCCTAGCGCACGTGCGCTATAATTACGGCAATGAAAACGTTATTGCCACCTGTGCGCACCGCTGCGCTCGCGATCCTCGTCGCGCTCCTGCTCACGATCGTTCCATCTGTGGCGCGTGGCGCACCCCCGTATCTGCAACACCTGCCGCTGGTTTCGTTGCCGCTGCCTACCACGCGTCTCGGCTTTGATCTGCGTACCGCCGCCAGCAATGAATCGTTACCCTTGCTCACCCAGCTCCGGCCTGCGCTGGTGCGCGCCGGCGACATTGTCTGGGCCGATATTGAAGCGCAGCGCGGCAGGTACGACTGGTCGCGCGCTGCGCCCGTCGAGGCCAATGTGCGCCGTTTGCGCGCTTACGGTATGGAGCCGGTACTGATCATTACCGGCACACCGCTCTGGGCGCAGAGCGAGCGCGGCCTCACCTGCTCGCCACCGCAGGAGCGCTACCTCGACGATCTCGAGACGTTTGTCAAAGCTGCGGTGCGGCGCTTCGCGGCCGAGGGGCTGGCGGTGCGGCAGTGGATCTTTTGGAATGAAGCCGCCTTCCGCAGCGACCAGATCGGCGCGAGTGGTGGTATCGGCTGCTGGGGGACAACCCGGCCGCCCTACTTCGGCGCCGATCGCTACGGGCGGGCGCTGCTGCGCGCGGCGGCGGCGATCCGCAGCGTACAACCCGATGCCGTGATCATCGCCGGTGCATTGCCATTTCTCTCGTTTACCGATGCCGCACTCGATGGCTTCCTGCGCGGGCTGGCCGCCACAGCGGGTGGCACTATCGATCAGTTGGGGTTTACGGCCTACGATGACCCCACGCGCGATGTGCGTTTGGCACCGCGGGTGGCGCGCGTGCGCAGCACGCTGCAGGGCACCGCACTGGCGCAGACCCCGCTGCTGATCTATGAGATCGGGATGGGATGTCTCGCCAGCGGCTGCCCGCCAGATTTCCCGCAGCGTCAGGCGATCTACGCCAGCCGGGTGTACGCCGAAGCACTGGCGCTCGACGTGGCAGGCGTGCTATGGTACAACGCCTCATCACGCAATCCGGGATTTGATTTTAGTCATCTGATCGATGAGACCGACGGCGGTGTCGTGCCGCGGCCGGCGTTTTATACACTGGTAAACCTGGTGGCGCTGATCGACGATGGCGTCGCCAGCAGCCAATCGTTTACAGCCGCACTGCCCGCACCCGAGACCATCCAACAGGTGACCTTTCGCCGCCGGATCGGCATATTACACCTGCTGTGGGTTACGCAGGGTGCCCCGCGCACGGCGCGCGTGCGGGTGCCGCCGGGCGCGCGCGCGCAGTGTATCGCCGATCTCAGCCTGCCATTGCTGACACGCCAGGATTGCTCGGACGATGATGGCGATGGGATGATTGTCGTGACCGTCGGCGAGGCTGCGCGCGCAGTAGAGGTGGCTCCGTGAAGAAGTGGCTCCGTGCGCTCGCACTGCTGACCATTCTGGCGAGCCTGCCGCTCGCACGTGCCACGGCTGAAGATATCACACCACAGCAAACGCGTAATCGCATCGCGCTGCCGCTCATAATGGGTGGTGCCGGCCTGCCGCCGGGACCGTTTGGCTTCGACCTGCGCGCCTATACCACCAGCGATATCATGAACCTGGCCGCAGCCGCGCGGCCGCGCTGGAGCCGGGCGGGTGATCTGCTCTGGAATCTCGTCGAGCCGGTACGCGGCGGCGGCTACCGCTGGGAGCAGATGGCGGCGCTCGAGACCAACATCCGGCGGCTGCGCGCAGCTGGTATCGAACCGACGATTATTGTGCAGGGCTCGCCAACCTGGGCGCGCACGATCCCCAACTTGCCGTGTAGCCAGCCGCGCGCCGAGCATCACGCCGCATTCCTGGCGTTCGTGCGCGCTGCCGCGCAGCGCTATAGTAGCGCTGAGTTGCGTGTCGATTACTGGGAATTTTGGAACGAACCCGATTACCACCCCGATGATGTCCCCGTCGATGGTGGTTTTGGTTGCTGGGCCACGCGTGAACCGCCCTATTATGGTGGCGAAGCCTACGGGCAACTTGTGCCGGGTTTCACCGCTGCCGTCAAAGGGGCCAATCCGAGCGCGATTATTTTTGCTGGCGCGCTGGCGCATCACTGGCCAGATGATCGCGCCTCGCTCGGATTTTTGCGCGGCATGCTGCGCGCGAGTGGCAACACCTTTGATGTCTTGAGCTTTCACGCCTACGGCGACTGGAGTGCGGGCGATCGACTGATCTACAAGCATACCCGGCTGCGCGCGGTGCTGCGCGAGTTTGGCATCGAGCAGAAGCCGATGATCGCAACTGAGATTGCGGCCACCTGCGAGAGCCGCGATGCGGCGCGCTGCCCACCCAATTTTGCTCAGCAACAGGCCAACTATGCCGCGCGAATCTATGCGCAGGCGCTAGCACTCAATTTGCTCGGCGCATTCTGGTATACACTCGCGAGCCCCAATCCGGGCTTCGATTTTAGCCATCTGGTAGTCGTCAAAAATGATGGCCAGTTTGAGACGCGCCCCGCGTACTATGCGTTTCGCAATTCGGCGCTTTTACTGCAGGGCACCCAGTATGTCGGCCCACCGATTATCGAGCCACGGCCGGATCAGATCGACGATGTGCAGGTACTCAAATTTCGTAAGCCGGGCGTCACAATCTATGTCTTCTGGGTGATGCGCGCTGATGTGCCCGGATTGTACAATCTTGCCGTACCGCCCGGCGCACGCGCGATCTGCGTCACGCGGCTGGAAGAACCACAAACCGCCGCATCGTACTGCTCGGACGATGACCGCAACGGCGTGATCCCGCGCGCGGTCAACGAGTTGCCGCAATATGTGCTTGTCTATGATTGACCGCGCACGCCTGATCACTGCGGTGCTCGCCGGCAAGACTGCGGCGCACGCCAGCCGCTTGCTCAAACTCGGTGGCGGTAGCAGCGCGCCGGGTGTCGTCGCGCGCTGGATCGCACCTGCGGTGCTGACACAAGTAGTAGCACGTTTGCCGCAGGGCGTTGTGCTGGTGGCCGGCACCAATGGCAAGACGACGACCGCGCGCATGATCGCCGATACGCTGCGCGACGCCGGGCTACGCCTGATCTTCAATCGCACCGGTGCCAATCTGGTGAGCGGGCTGACGGCCGAAGCGATCGCGCGGAGCGCAGTCGATGGCACGCCCGACGCCGACATGGCGCTGTTTGAGGTCGATGAGGCCGCGCTGCCGCGCGCGATCGCGGAGACCCGGCCGCGGCTGGTGGTGCTCCACAACCTGTTTCGTGATCAACTCGATCGCTATGGCGAAGTCGATACAATCGCGCGCACCTGGCGCGCCGCGCTCGACACGTTGCCCGCAGCGGCGGTCGTGCTGCTCAACGCCGATGACCCGGCGATCGCGCAACTGGCTGAGGGCCTGGTCGCGCGCACGGTCTTCTATGGCATCGATGACACCCGCCAGGCGTCAAACGCGAGTGCACATATCGCCGATTCGCAGTTTTGCCGTTGTGGTGCATCCTACAGTTACAGCGCCCGGTTCTACGCGCACATTGGCCACTATCGCTGCCCGGCGTGCGGCCGCAGCCGACCGCAGCCACAGTATCGCCTCGTCAGCGTCGTCTTGCACGGCACCGCCGCGACCCAGCTCACGATTGCTGCTGGCGAGGTGCACACGCCGCTGACGCTGCCGCTGCCCGGCCTGTACAACGCCGCAAACGCGCTGGCTGCCTTTGCCGTTGCCCGCGAACTGGGCATCGCCGCTGGGCGCGTGCAGCAGAGCCTGGCACGTTTTAGCGCCGCATTTGGTCGCGTCGAGCGGGTCAATGCCGATGGGCGGCCGCTGCTATTGATCCTGATCAAAAACCCGGTCGGTGCGGGCGAGGCCGTACGCATGCTGACGAGTACCAACGACCTGCACATGCTGATTGTGATCAACGATCGTGATGCCGATGGCACCGATGTCTCGTGGCTGTGGGACGCCGATTTCGAGCAACTCGCCGGCCACGTTGCGCACGCGACGGTGGCAGGTACGCGCGCCGAAGATATGGCGGTGCGGCTCAAGTACGCCGGCATTGCCGCCGACCAGATCACGGTCATCGCGGCGATCCCCGCCGCGCTCGATGCTGCGCTGACCACGCTGCCCGCCGATACGACGCTCTACGTGTTGCCAACCTACACGGCGATGCTGGAACTGCGCAGCGA
>JAYUYF010000271.1:0-4665 GCA_043752605.1 Roseiflexaceae bacterium | reverse complement strand
GCGAATACAAACAGACCGCGCGGGTTGGCCCGCCATGGAAGCGCAGGTTGCGCTGCTTGTCGCCTGCTACACCATTGGTGCCGAGGACAGCAGCAGATACGGCGATTTTGGGTACGCCGCCGTGTGGATTGACGTTGATACTGACGATGGTTGCGTGGGTCATTGATGGGTTCCTTTCTGGTGGGTATGAATTCGGGTGAAACACGTTTCGCCCGTAGATGTTTTGGGAAGAATAGCATGGAATACACAGACCGCGTGGTGCTGATTACCGGCGGGACAAAGGGTATTGGCGAAGGATGTGTCCGCACGTTTGTGGCTGCTGGCGCACGCGTCGTCTTCTGTGCGCGCGCTGTGGCGGCGGGCGAAGCACTGGCGGCCGAGGTCAGCGCCGTCGGGCAGGGCAGCGCGCACTTTGTGCGCTGTGATGTCGCGCAGCCTGCCGAGGTCGAGGCGCTGGTGGCCGAGACGATCGCGCGCTACGGTCGGCTTGATTGCCTGATCAACAACGCGGGCTGGCACCCACCGGCGCACCCGATCGACGCGTTCAGCGTTGATGATTTCCGCGCGTTGCTCGCTCTCAATCTGGTGAGTATGTTTGTGGCCTGTAAAGCTGCGCTACCCTACCTGCGCCAGGTTCAGGGCAATATCATCAATCTGGCGAGCCTGGTGGGCAGCATGGGGCAGTTGCACGCCACGACGTACGTAGCTACCAAAGGTGCGATCATCGCATTCAGCAAGGCGCTGGCGGTGGACGAGGCGGCGCACGGCGTGCGCGTCAACAGCGTATCGCCCGGCAACATCTACACCCCACTGTGGCAGGAGGCGATCGACGCCAGCGATGACCCTGCCGCAACCCGCGCCGCCGGTGATGCCGCGCAGCTCGTCGGGCGCATGGGCACGATCAAAGAGGCGGGCAAACTGTGTCTGTTCCTCGCGGCCGAGGCGACCTTCACCACGGGTGTGGATCACATCCTCTCTGGTGGGGCCGAGCTGAGCTACGGGCGCAAGAGCCGCGTGTCGTAGGGGGCGGCGGGGGTAAGGGCGCGGCTGGTACGGCCGGGTGCATCGCACAAACCACCGGAAAAATCTTTGTGCGCTTTGTGTCTTTGTGGTGAATCCCCCCACCGCTATCCCAACGCCTGCGCCACCTGCTCCCACTCCGCGAGCGTCACCGTCTCGGCGCGGCGCTCGGGCGCGATGCCTGCGGCGGCCAATGCGCTCAGTGCGTGCTCGCGCAGATGCCCCATACCCGCTGCCGCCAGCCCGGCGCCGAGCGCGTTGCCGAGTTGCTTGCGTGGGTGGAGGAAACCCGCCTTGAGCACCCGCATCACGCGCGCGGGATCGGCCACGGCTGGTTCTGGCCGTACGCGCAGCCGCAGGATCGCCGAATCGACATCGGGCGTGGGCATAAACGCGGCGGCCGGTACGCGGCGCACGACTTCGGGCACGGTATAGAT
The DNA here is from genome assembly GCA_043752605.1 of Roseiflexaceae bacterium. Taxonomy (GTDB): domain Bacteria; phylum Chloroflexota; class Chloroflexia; order Chloroflexales; family Roseiflexaceae; genus JAYUYF01. The sequence continues at coordinate 3,208 of JAYUYF010000271.1, read as the reverse complement.
CTGCATCGCGTGCGCCAGTACGCTCAGATCGCCCGGCGCGGCGGCGATCCGCAATGCCACCTCCCACTGCACCAGCACCACCACCATATCCGGGCGCGGTGCAGCATCGAGGAAATGGCGCAGCGCGGACGAGGTGATCGCATAGGGCAGATTGGCAACCACACGGTATGGTTTACCGGCGGCGAGCGTGGCGGGCGGTACACGCAGGATATCCTGCTCGACGATACTGAGCCGCGGCTCGTGAGCAAATTCGGCGCGTAAGCGCGCGGCCAGCCGTGCATCAAGCTCGACGGCCGTCACGTGTGCGGCGCGCTGCACCAGTTCGTGGGTCAGCACGCCAAGACCCGGGCCAACCTCGACGACGCGCGTATCAGGTTCAATCTCGGCCGCCGCCACGATCGCCTCCAGTACATCGTCATCGATCAGGAAATTCTGGCCCATCGCGCGTGTGGGGCGCAATTCGAGCGCGCGCAGCGCAGCACGTACCCGCGTCGCATCGATGTACGGATTGCGTGTCATTGGGCGATCGGGACGACGATCCGTACCGTCGTGCCCGCGCCGGGTGAGGAGGTCATCTCGGAGACGCCACCGATCAGCGAGGCGCGCTCCTCGATGTTTAGCAGGCCAAACGAGCCGCGTTTCTCGTACGTCTCCTTGACCTTGGTGATATCAAAGCCGCGCCCGTCATCTTGAATGACCACTTCGACCGCGCTGCTGGTCTGATTGAGCCGAACCCAGATGTGTTGCGCCTGCGCGTGCTTGAGCGCGTTGTTGATCGATTCTTGAATGATGTTAAACAGGGTACCCTCAGTCTTGGTATCGAGCTCGGCAGTGACGTTGCCGGTCTCGAGCACGATCTGCACGCCATCGGCGCGATCCTGGAAACGCTCGAGATACTGTTGCAACGTGACATCGAGCCCCTGCGTCTCGAGCGCCAGTGGCCGTAACTCAAACAACATCGTCCGCACCTCGTGGGTCGTGCGTTTTGCCAGCGCGGCCAGCTTATCGAGCTCGGGGATGACGCGCACCGGGTCACGTTCGTGCAGCCGCTTGATAAACTCGACATTCATTGCGATCGCCGCCAGCGCCTGGGCAGGGCCATCGTGCAGGTCACGCGCGAGTTGGTGGCGCACCTCTTCTTCTTTGGAGAGCAACTTGGTACGCTCTTGCCGCAGATCAAAGATCAGCTGCGCATTTTGCAGCGCCACCAGCGCATATGATGCCAGCGCGGAGAACTTACCGATCTCGTCCTGCGAGAACGGCGTGCTACGCGCATCGGCGAAAATCATGACGCCGTAGGTGTTGATCCCCGAACGTAACGGCACCACAACGGCCGAGCGGCAGTCGCGCAATGCCGTCAGCGGTGCGAGTTCGGGCTCGACGGCGATATCCGGGATCAACAACGTCTCCGCGATCCGCAATGCGCGGCCAAGGCTACCACGGCTGACGCGCAACACCTGGCTGCTGTCCTGTTCGTTCAGGCCGTGTGCGGCGGCGACAAATAATTCGTCTGCATCACCCGTGCTCAGCAACACCGCGCCGACGGTATGCGGCACCAGTTTGCGGCTCTCGACGAGCGCCACGTCTAGCACATTCTGGTAGTTTGCGGTCGTCGCCAGTGAGTATGCCACCTCGTACAATGCGCGCATCTGGTCGCGGTAGGCGTTGGCCTCTTCGAGTGCCAGCTTTTCTTTATCTTCGGCCAGCACGACACGCGCACGGTTGGTAGTTGCCCAGCGTTCGTTGAGCACGGCGGCCATCCACGGCAGAATAATCATCGTCACAACGCGCAACACCAGCCCGACCAGCCCGACCGCATCCCGCGTGAGATCGGCTCCGCCCGCGCGCGCCAGATATGCGATCAGGTAGCCGGCCGCGGTTATCAGCCCGATCAGCAGGCTGGCAGCCGGCGAGAAGCGAAACGCCGCACCAAGCAAGGGCAGCAAATACAACGGGTAAAACGTATCGCGCGCATCACCGTGAATAGAGGTGAGCAGGGTGATGATCGCGATATCAATGATAAAGGTAAAGCGAACGACCCGCCCCTCGGGTAGCGCAAACAATAAAATCGGTACTGCCACCGCGAGTAATACATAGCTCCAAATCAGCAACACCGTTAGATCGCCCGAACCCAGCGGCGGCCAGAGCGGCGCGGGCGTCAGCACATCTGCTGACGCCAGTAACAGCGCGACGATGCCCCAGCGCGCGATGGCGTAGAAGCGATCCCCCGCTAATATTCTGGGCCTGACACGCCGCTCGACCCGCGATTGCGGTGTTGTTGTCACGCTGACCTACCCCGCACTACTAGTCGCGCTCAGGATTTGAGCGCGGCGATCGAACTGCTGACGACTTCGGCGCTCTTGCGCACCAGCGCCATTTCAGCATCGTTCAGCGGTAGTTCGATAATCTTTTCGATCCCACCAGAACCGAGCACCACCGGGACGCCAAAATACACGTCATTAAGACCATATTCGCCTTCAAGATACGCCGCGCACGGAATAACGCGCTTCTTATCGCGCAGCACCGCCTCGACCATCTGTACCGTCGCCGCAGCGGGCGCGTAATAGGCGCTGCCGGTCTTGAGCAATGCGACGATCTCGCCGCCACCTTTGCGCGCACGTTCGACGATCGCATCGAGCCGATCGGCCGCGATAAACTCGCTCACGGGGATACCGCCGATCGTGGTGAAGCGCGGCAGCGGCACCATCTCGTCGCCGTGGCCGCCCATCAGCATCGCATGCACATCCTCGACCGAAACACCCGCCTCCATCGCGATAAATGTGCGGTACCGCGCTGAGTCGAGCACACCTGCCTGCCCGATTACCCGATTTTTGGGGAAGCCGCTGACCTCGCGTGCCAGATAGGCCATCGTATCGAGCGGATTGTTGACCATAATGATAACCGCATCGGGCGAGGCCGCTGCTGCCTGCGTGATGCACTCGCGCGTGATGTTGGCGTTGATCTTGATCAGATCCTCGCGCGTCATGCCGGGCTTCCGTGGTGCCCCCGAGGTGACGACAATCACCTGCGACCCGGCGGTGTCGGCGTAGTCATTGGTACCGGTGATTTGTAGATCATAGCCCTCGATCGGCGCTGCCTCGGCCAGGTCGAGCGCTTTGCCCTGCGGCACACCCTCGACGACATCCAGCAGCACAATATCGCCCAGTTGCTTACTGGCGATCCAGTGTGCGGCGGTCGAACCGACAAA
>JAYUYF010000270.1:0-1752 GCA_043752605.1 Roseiflexaceae bacterium | reverse complement strand
GTACCACCCAGGTAGGTGCCGACGACACCGACCGGGCGTTCGATCTGCATATCCAGGATCTGCGGTGGCTGGTTCGTCACGGTCAACGTCTCTGCGAGCTCGGCAAGGATAATCTTCCCGTCACGGAGTTGCACGCGGATCGGCTGCGTGAATGGCCCATCGATCGCCTGCGCATCGAAGAGCGTCGCATACGGCACGCAGCGCCACTCCGAGCCAGATATGACTCCAGCCACACACTATGTCGGATTGCACAGACATGTAACGTTACAGCGTCGTGTCCGGCGCATCGGCAAAGAATGGTGCCACCGCGCTCACAAATGGCAGTGTCGGCGAGACGAGCGTGTCAGCGGGCGTGATATGATCACACCGGGCGTACGTGCTCAACGCCGGATCAGGTTGGCTGTATACCAGGACATCGCGTTCGGCAGGGCGGACAATCCAGTACTCGGCAACACCGGCACGGGCATAGGCACCCAGTTTGATCTCGGTATCCTGTTCGACATTCGACGGTGACAGGACTTCGATCAGCAGTGCAGGCACACCGAAGATCCGTCGATCGCGGAACATCGCCAGGTCTGCCGTGCGCACCACCAGAATATCGGGCTGCACCGGGTCGCATCCCGGCATAAAGACGCCGATTGGTGCCCACAACGTCACCCCGTGGCGTGGCTGATCGATCTGTGTTCCGAGTGCAAAGACGATTTGCCGAATGATCCACTGGTGAAAGCTACTCGGCGCGGTCGTCATATAGAGCACTCCATCGATGACTTCGTACCGGTTTTCGTTGGCCGGTAATCCTTCCCACCGCACCCGATTCCAGGTGGCATCGATCGAGCGTAACATGAGCGCTGGTGGATATGCATCTATCGTGGTCATCAGCTACTCCTCGGGTTCGCAAACGCACGGCCTGCCCTGCGCGCACATGGTAGCAGTGCCGATCCTGCCCGTCAAATGGTGGCGTTCACGCATGCCGCGTCGCGTCACGTGATCAATGCCTGAATCTTTGCCATTCGCGAACCTTTGTTGCCAGTTAACTATCCGCGCGACCACGTGTCGCCCACACGGGCAAACACTGATCAGTCAAACGATGTCTTCTCACACATTGACTCCGACGCGCGCCCTGCTACGATGCACGCATGGACGTTGCGGTGCTCCCGTGCGGCGCACCCCGCAGCCATGCTGCGGCCCCGGCTCACCCCGCAATCGCGTGCGGCCCCGGCCCGGCGCGCAGCACGGCGCGGCCCTGCCCCCACCGGTGCAGCGCAGCGTCTGGCTACTCCCACAACTGCATAGCGTCATGTGTCACCGCTGAGGTGACGCTCCCTTGCATACGCTGCCCTGGCGGCGTCTTCATCGCTGCTCCGGCAGCGCACCACTGGCGCAGCGCGCCATAACCACCCGACGCGCATACACCGTGCACCTCGCTGGCGACCTCGTCGGCTAGGGGTACAGCCGAGATAGATGCTGTTGGTACAGTATGACGAAGCCGGAGCGAGTGCGACAAAGGGCGATTTCCGCGTTGTCGCACGTGGCATTTCCTGCGACCAGGCTGCAAGGCGTATGCGATTGACGGCGGCTGCGGTCGTCACGTGCTGCAGATGCGTGCGTTCCTGACCGATGTAGGGGTCTGAGTAGCAGTGGAACGTCCAGGGCGTGGGCTTGCAGCTCACGCCGCAGGCGACGGATGTTCGCCAGTCGGCACCTGGCAACGCACAAGCACCAGGGTGTTGTCCGCGCACCAGCGGTAGGTCA
>JAYUYF010000269.1:0-11017 GCA_043752605.1 Roseiflexaceae bacterium | reverse complement strand
ATGCGAATGATTACCTGAATAGTACCTTTGAAATGTTAAATCGATGCTATCTCTTGATTAACACCCTCGGCTTCATAGGTTGCAATCTTGTCATCAATACGCTGTCGCACCTACACCAGAAAACGCCCACGATTGAGGATCGACTGCGGATCCCATTGCGCCCGCAACTGCCGCATAACGGCAATACTGGCTGGTGGCGAACCATACAGATCGAGTGTCGCGCGCAACGCCGCCGGTGCACGCTCGACGACCGCGTAGCCTGCAACTGTGCGCAACGACGCACGGATTGCCGCAAGATCAGCCGCATCAAGCGTGGCCAGGCGCAAATACCCCACACCGACTCCCGGCAGCGCCAGCAGCCGCGCACCCGGCCGCGCGACCAGATCGCACGCACGCGCCAGATCGGCCGGTGCGGTGCCAAATCGGATCAGTGGCAACACATCATCTTCCGGTACGGCCAGTACGCGCGCACCATCATCGGCCAGCGCCACCTGCGCACCCTGCGCCGCCGCCGCGTGCTGCACAAGCGCAACCTGCCGCTCCACCGCCGCCGCCTCACCCGCAAAGCCAATCCACAGCCGCACACCGGTATCGTCCGCTTCGATCACCAGCTGCTCGGGCGCGAGCGGCGCGGCGCGAGACAACTCCGCGAGCGCACACGCGCTGCTGATATCGTCACACATTATGTCGATTAACGTGCGTGCTGGTGCGACCGGTGCGATTTTGAATGTGACACTGAGCAGCACACCGAGTGTACCAAGCGCGCCGATCTGCAGCTTATGCAGGTCATAGCCAGCCACATTCTTGACCACATTGGCACCGCTTTTGATGATCCGCCCATCCGCCAGCGCCACCGTCGCGCCCAGCAGCCAGTCACGCGGGGTGCCGTGGCGCAGCCGCAGCGGCCCGCTGACACCCGCCGCCAGCAGCCCACCGAGCGTGGCAGCGGCGGCGGGCGCATCCCACGGCAGCCACTGCCCGTGCGGTGCCAGCGCCGCCTGGACATCGGCGAGACGCGCGCCGGCCTGCACCGTGATCGTCAGATCGGCAGGTTCGTAGACCAGAATCTTGTTGATCGCCGCCGTGCTGAGCGTGATCGCCTCTGGCAGCGGCGCGCGCCCGAGATGCTGGTGCGTGCCACCGCCCAGCGGGGTGACGGGCGTCCCGTCGCGGCTGGCATCACGCAGTGCCGCTGCCAGCGCCTCGGGCGTAGTCGGGGTCAGGTGCGTCGCCATGTCATTCCTGTCGTGTTCAATCACACACCCACAGCTTCAATTTCCAATTTTCAATCATTCATTTCAATTCTCAATTCCGCGTTCAGCGCCGCCAGCGAGCTTGCCTCGCCCGCCAGCACTCGCACAAAATTGGCACGGCGCGCGGGCCAGTCGCTGTCAAGTAGCGCAAACCAGGCGCTGTCGCGGTTCTGACCCTTGATCACGCGGTGCTGACGAAACATCCCCTCGTACTGGAACCCCATCCGCAGCGCGGCGGCTTTGCTGCGTTCATTAGCGTTGTTGCATTTCCACTCGACGCGCCGATACCCCAGTTCGTCGAACACATGGCACAGCAGCAAAAAATGGCTTTCGGTGGTTGCCAGCGTGCGCTGGATGAACGGCGCGTACCAGATCCAGCCCAGTTCGGCGCAGCCGTGCGCAGGCTCGATGTTCATCACACGGATCATTCCGGCGCGGCGATTATGCACATGGCTGTGCACCACAAACGGAATCTCGCCCGCTTGCCCTGGCACCTGTGCGAGCCACGTATCAAACGCGGCGCGGTCGGCGAACGGCCCGACGGGCAAATACTGCCACAACGCGCGCGCGGTCGTATCTGCGTGGCCTGCGTGGTACAACTCGGCGGCATCGGCGGCCAGATCGAGCGGTGCAAGCGTCACCTGGCTGCCCACAAATGCGCGCGCGGCGGGGTACTGCCAGCGGCGCAGCGCCAGATCGTCGTGTGTTAGATCCACGCGCCCGCCGCCATCGCTTTCGCCGCACCTTTGGCGTGCTTGATATCGCCACACGATGCGCCGGTAGGCAATTGCTTACACGGGTTCATCACGTTCAGCGGGTCAAACGCCGTGCGCAATTCGAGCATCGCTTCGATGTCGATCTCTGAAAACACCCAACTCATGTAATCACGCTTCTCGATCCCGATCCCGTGCTCGCCGCTGATCGTGCCGCCCGCCGCCACACAGGCGCGCAAAATCTCTTCGCCCGCCGCGACCGCGCGCTCGCGCACACCCGCTTCGCGAATATCAAACAGGATCAACGGGTGCAAATTGCCATCGCCCGCGTGGAAAATGTTGACGATCAGCAGATTATGGCGCTTTGCGACCTCGCGGGTGAAGTTGAGTACTTCGGTCAATTTTGAGCGCGGCACCACGCCGTCCTGGATATGATAGTGCGGTTTGAGCCGCCCGCACGCCGCCAGCGCGCCTTTGCGGCCGGCCCATAGCTGCTTACGCTGGTACGCGTCTTTGGCAGCCTGCACCTCGCGCGCGCCCGCCGCGTGGCAGATCGCCAGGATGCGCGCCTCCTGCGCGTCGAGTTCCTCGCGCAAACCGTCGATCTCGATCAGCAACACTGCCTGCGCATCGAGCGGATACCCGGCGTGCACCGATTCCTCGACGACCCGGATCCCGTCGCCCTCCAGCATCTCCAGCGCCGCCGGGATCACCCCACCCGCAATGATCGCCGAGACGCTGTTCGATGCCGCCTCCAGATCATCATAGATCGCCAGAAACGTCCGCACATCCTCCGGGTTGGGCGTCAGCCGTACCGTCAACTCGGTGATAATCCCGAGCGTCCCTTCGCTGCCCACCAGCACGCCCAGCAGATCGTAGCCCGGCGCATCGGCTGCGCTGCCACCAAGCTCGACGACACTGCCGTCCGAGAGCACCACCGTAGCGGCGATGATATGATTGGTCGTCACGCCGTACTTCAAACAGTGCGGCCCACCCGCGTTCTCACCCACATTGCCGCCAATTGTCGAGGATTTTTGTGAAGAGGGATCGGGCGCAAAATGCAGCCCGTGCGGCGCGGCATATTCGCTCAAATCGACATTCACCACCCCCGGCTGCACACGTGCGGTGCGGTTGGCGGCATCGATCGCCAGGATTTTGTCGAGCCGCGCGAGCGACACGACCACGCCACCCTCGCTGGCGATACTCCCGCCCGAGAGCCCGGTGCCCGCGCCACGCGCCACCAGCGGCCGCTGCGCCGCCGCCGCGATCCGCACCACCGCCGCGACTTCGGCCGTGCTGGCGGGCACCACCACGATATCCGGCTCGGCCATGTCCAGCGCGCTGCCATCGTACTCGTACAGCATCAAGTCTTCGGCACGGTGCAACACCGCGCGCGCACTGATCGCGCGCTGCAGATCGGCGATCAATTCGGGACGCGTCGGTCGAGCCATAACATACTCCTGTGGGTGCGGCGAATACTGTGATCATACCACCACGCTCGGTTGCGGGCAATGCACTCCCCCAGCGGGGTGCCGTCGCAACGGCGGGGTGCGGTCACCTAATCCTTCAGATAACTCACCAGTTGACCGTTCTGATTGTACAGCGCACCGTCGTCTTGCTCGGTGTTGTTCCAGATCGTCCCCGATGGCCCGGTGAAATTTCGCTGCTCACCCGGCGCAAGCGTGCTGCCATCGAGCGGATGCTCCTGGTTGCCGCGAATACTGCACATGTGCCAGCCCGCCAGACTGACCGGCTCGCCGCTCACGTTCTTCAGGGTCACGACTTCGGTCTGCTTGTTGATCGCCACAATCTGCACCGGGGAGTTTGGCGCGGCATCCGGGTTTGGGTCGGGCTGGCACGCGTTAAACGTCGGCGCTGGCAGTGGCCGCGCTACGGGCGGCGGCACCGGCGCGGGTGGCTGCACCTGAGGTGCCGTGCCAGGCTCGCGGCCAAGCAGCCCGAGCAGCACGTTGAACGGTGGTGCGTTCTCGGGGTGTAATTCAAAGCGGGCGCGCTCAAAATACTGCACCTGATAGGGCTTGCCATCGCTGAGCGTCTCGGTGGTCAGCCCGGTCAGTGGCAGGCCAAACAGCGCCAGATTCTCAGCTTCGGTCTTGCCCACCCGCCCGTCGATCTCGATCCCGCTCGCCCGCCAGGCCGCAAGCAGATCGCCGCACACGTTGAAGCCGGTCTCGCCAAAAAACCGACAGCCCGCCTGTGGCGTCTCTTTGGGTGCCGCCTGCCAGTCGCGGCCGAGTTGTACCAGCCGATCGGCACCGAGGCGGCCCAGCAGCACATCAAACGGCCGGGTATTCTCGGGGTGGAGCTCGAGCCGGTTGCGCTCAAACGGTTGCACCTGGAGCCGCGCACCCTCGATTGTGGCCTCAGCCTGCGAACCGATCGGCAGACCAAATACTGGCAATCCGCCATTTGCCTCCCAGAACGCACGGATACGACCGCTGATGCAAAATCCCGTCTCCGCAAAACAGCGCTGGTCGGTCTGCGCACCTGTGCGTTGCACGGGAATTATGGCGATCAGCAGACAGATCATGAGCAACCGATACATCATCATCGACTCCTTTGCAAAATGGTCACCGTATCACGCTGTCATATCTCGTAATCCACCACCGCCCGGCTCTCGAGATACGGCGACATCCACTCGTTCACCGCAACGTGCGCCGGGTGATTTGCGTACAGTGGCAGCAGCGCCGCGCTCTCAAGCGTACTATCGAGGATAAACGTCCAGACCACCGGGCGCTCGGATGGCAATGCGCGATGACACTTGAGATACGTCAGGCCCGGGATCTCACCGTACAGCGCTTCGAGGCGCGCCATAATTTCTGCCAGCATCGCATCATCCGTCTCGGGCTTCTTCTTAAACATCACGATGTGCTTGATCACCGTTGGCCTCTCCTGCTGGTATACACACGTATAGTATTGTAGCATGCACCATTGTTATGGAAAAACTGTCATCAGTTTGGCACGATCTTGTGCCAAAACCTGTGAACAGAGTTCTAGCGCTACTGTGCGAGTTACGGTATAGTACGCATATAGAACCGAAGTACTATTGCGTGGGAAGACACGACGTGCAAAAACCGGACGCGCCGCTACGGGGCGGCGATGCGCTCGATCAGGCTGCGGCGATCACCAGCGAGCATCTGCAACGCCTGGCGGCGCTGGCAGCAGTGGCCCGCCAGGCGTGCGAGCATTTACAGATTGAAGAGCGGCGCGCCGAGGCCCGGCTCGATGAACTGACGCTGCAGAGCCGCATGCGCGCGCTAACGCTGGGGCTCGACACGCGCGTGGCCGCGGCCGCGCAGGCGCGTGTGGTGCTCGCCGATCGGCTCGTGCGCGAACGCCACGCGCTGCGCCAGATCGAGCAACTGATGCGCCAGCTCGAGATGAGTAGCGGCACGCTCAGCGCCAGCGCACCCGTCGATCCGTGGGCCCTGGCACTCCGCGCGCAGATCGTCCACGGCCGCGAGGAGGAGCGCGCCCGGCTCGCACGCGAGGTACACGATGGGCCCGCCCAGGTGCTCGCCAACGATCTCATGTTACTCGAACTCTGCTGTGATCTGGCGCAACAGGGTGCCGATCCACGCCTGACTCAGACGCTCGATCAACTGCGCGATGCGACCCGCGCTGGCCTGCACGAGGTGCGGCGCTTTATTGCCGATCTGCGGCCAGCTAATCTTGGCAGCGCCGGGCTGCTCGCCGCCGTGCGCGAGTATGTGCGCAGTTTCTCGAGCGCCACCGGCATTGTGGTGCGCGTCGAAGGTGACGCCGGTACCCATCTCGGCGATGAGGTGGCGATCACGCTCTACCGGATCGTGCAGGAGGCGCTGCAAAACGTGCGCAAGTATGCGCCGCGCGCTGGCGTACTCGTATCGCTCGCACAGATGCCCGCGCTTGTTACGCTGGCAATCCGTGATGATGGCCCCGGGTTCGACCCACACGAGGTCGCCCGTCGCGCTGGCCGCAGCAACTGGGGCCTCACCAGCATGCGCGAGCGCGCTGAGCTGGTCGGTGCGACGCTGCGTGTGACTTCAAGCCCCGGCCACGGCACCGAGGTGCTAGTCTCGTTGCCGCATTGACGCCCGGGTTCCCGCGTTGTTCACTTCAGTTATACGGCCGTGGTACGATGAATGGATACCAGATTAAACGGAAGGTGATACCGCCGATGACCGTGCCCGAAAGCCCGTCCCGCCCCGCCACTGGCGAACCGCGCATTCGCGTGCTGATCATTGATGATCATATGCTCTTTCGCCAGGGGATCCGCTGGAGCCTGAGCGATGCCACCGATATCGAGGTCGTCGGCGAAGCCGAAAATGGCCAGGAGGCGATCCGCCTCACCGAGAAGCTCGCACCGCACGTGGTGCTGGTCGATATCAATCTGCCCGGCCTGAACGGGCTCGAGGTGGCGCGCGTACTCAAACGCCGCGAGCCGGGTATCGGCATGATTGTCCTCAGCGTCTACGAAGATGATGACCAACTGTTCCAGGCGATCAAGTGCGGCGCAGCTGCCTATTCCTCAAAAGATATCCACCCGCGCGATCTGCTGCGCACCATCCGCGAAGTGGCCGCTGGTCGCTATCTGATCAACGAAGCGGTGCTCTCCAAGCCACACGTCGCCTCGCGCGTGCTCTCGCAATTCCGCGAGTTGGCCGCCACCGAAGACGATCGCACGACCGACCTGTTCGCGCCGCTCACCTCGCGTGAGATCGAGATCCTCGATTGTATTGCGCGCGGTCTCTCGAATAAAGAAATCGCCAACTCGCTCTCGATCAGCGGCCAGACGGTCAAAAATCATATCACGTCGATCCTCGCCAAGCTCCAGGTCAATGACCGTACGATGGCGGTGATTTATGCCATCCAGCGCGGCTGGATCAAGATGGGCTACGAGGGCGGCCCTGCACACGTTACGCTCCCCTGATTTGCACTTTCACCCGATTTCCGGCACAATGCGGGCGGCAGACCGGCCTGACGATGAGAACCACATGCAACGTGCGATCAACAACGAACGGCGCGTGACGGCGGCGATGGAGGATTATCTCAAGGCGATTTATCTCCTCCAACGCCAGGGCCAGAAGGTCTCGACGTCGTCGCTCGCCGAGCAACTCGGCGGCCTGCGGCCCGGTAGCGTCACGCCGATGGTCAAGAAACTCGCCAAATATGGCCTTGTCGAGCATACGCCGTACTATGGCGTGGTGCTCACCGCCAGCGGCGAACGGATCGCGCTCGAGGTCATCCGCCATCACCGCCTGATCGAGTTGTATCTGGTGCAGGTGCTCGGCTACCGCTGGGACGAAGTCCACGAAGATGCCGATGCGCTCGAACACGTGATCAGCGAGAAGCTCGAAGCGCAGATCGCCGCCCAACTCAACCACCCGACGCTCGATCCGCACGGCGATCCGATCCCGACGCTCGATGGTATCATGCCCGATAGCAGCCAGCTGTGTATCGCCGATCTCGATCCTGGTCATACCGGCGTTGTCGCGCGCGTCGGCGAGCAACAGGCCGATCGCTTGCGTTATCTCGCCGAACTTGGTCTCGTCCCCGGCGCACGCGTCGCGCTGGTGGCGCGCGCACCATTTGATGGCCCGCTCACGGTGCAGATTGATGGCGCACCACACGTGCTCGACCAACGCCTCGCTCGCACAATCTTTGTACAGCAGGAGCCTACATGATCCAGCAATTACGCGCCCTCGTCCAGCCGGGTGATCCGGAGCAACTCGCCGATGGCTTCAAGTTTACCGAGGGGCCGGTCTGGCATCCCGATGGCTTCCTGGTCTTCTCCGATATCCCGGCCAGTACGCTCTACCGCTACGATCCGGCCAGCGGCATCAGCGTCTTTCGCACACCAAGCGGTAACGCCAACGGCAACACCCGCGATGCGCAGGGCCGCCTGATCAGCTGCGAACACGGCAATCGCCGCGTCTCGCGCACCGAGCTCGATGGCACCGTCACTGCGGTCGCCGAAACATACGACGGCAAACGCCTCAATAGCCCGAATGATGTGGTGCTGCGCTCCGACGGTACGATCTATTTTACTGATCCACCCTATGGCATCACCGATGACCAGATCGAGCAGCCGTACAATGCGGTCTTCCGCCTGCATCCCGATGGCACGCTCGCGCACGCCGCCACCGATTTCGACCGGCCAAACGGGCTGGCCTTTTCGCCCGATGAGTCGATCCTCTATGTTAGCGATTCGCGCCGCCGCCACGTCCGTGCGTTTGCGGTAAACGCCGACGGCAGCCTGGGGCCAGGGCGGCTGTTTGCCGATATGGATCACCCCCAGCCCGGTTCCCCCGATGGCATGAAGGCCGATTCGCAGGGCAATCTGTATGTTACCGGGGCCACGGGTGTCTGGGTCTTCGATCCGGCCGGGGCCTGCCTTGGGGTGATCGTCACTCCGCAGCGGCCCGCCAACCTGGCCTGGGGCGATGATGGCCATGCGTTGTATATCACCGCGCAGACCGCGCTCTACCGCATCCGTACGTTCGTCCCGGGCGCGCCCGCAGTCTGGCAACGCTGAGGCCGCTTGCCACTGGAGAGAGCATGAATACCTTTGAGTACGCCAATGAGGCGCTCCGGCGCGACCTGAATGCCTACGCCGCTGCACTGCGCACCCTGGTGACAACCCTGCCGTGCGCACGTGGGCTCTGCGAAAAAATTAACAAGGAGACACGCCTCGCCAGCGCGCTGCTCGCCTTTGGCGGCCAACAGGTCTCAAACGAGCTCGCACAGATTCTCTTCAACCTGCAAAATCTGTGGCCGTACCGCGATCGGCCGTTTGCGCGTACGCTCGGCTTCACCGAGGAGATCAATGAGGCGAAGATGCTGCGCGATGAGGCGCTGCGCGGTATCAAGCTGCTGCTGCGCTACGGTAATGATCCGCTCGCCGCCGAGGTTACGTCGTGCCTCACCAATATTATTCGCCAGCTCGAGGAGGAACAGGCACTGCTCGAGACCTGCGACCAGTCGATTCGCCCGCACGCCGAGAACATGGAGATGACGCGCAAACGCCTCGATCTGCTGGTGGCAGCGATCGATGCCCGTATGCCCGATAGCCCCGAACAACAGGCGGCCTTACGCGCCTACGGTGGGGCGGCGGCGATCCTGAAGGACTGGGAGACGGGCGTGCCGCTCGATGAACAGGGTATTACGATCCTCGATAATTGTCTTGATATCCTCGAACAGGCCAACATGATGTTTGGTGGCTACCTCAACCCCGGTCGTGGCCAGGGATGACCCTGGCCGCATTATTCCCGCTCGACGCGTCAGCACCACACCACGGCTATCGTCCCGCCGATCCCGCCGCCTCGCCTGTGGTGTCGGTCGTTACGCCGGTGTTCAATACCGGCGCGATCCTGCTCGAAACCGCCGAGACGCTCCTGCGCCAGACGTTTCAGGCCTGGGAATGGCTGATCGTCAACGATGGCAGCACCGACGCCACAACCCTGCGCGCGTTGCTGCCGCTGCGCAGCGCCGATGCACGCATCCGCGTGATCGATACGCCAAACTGCGGTCTGCCCGCCGCACGCAATACTGGTGCCGCCGCCGCGCGCGCGTCGTTGCTGTTCTTCCTCGATAGTGATGATTTGCTCGCGCCTACCGCGCTGGAATCGCTGGTCTGGAAATTACATACCAGTCCGGCCGCTGCCTTTGCCACCAGCTGGGTGACCACGTTTGGTGCCGAGTCGGTGCTCATCCGCACTGGCTTCGCCACGACTGCCCGGTTTCCGTACGATAATGTAGTCACACCGCTGGTGCTGATGCGCCGCGCGGTGTTTGCCGCACTCGGCGGCTTCGATGCGAGCTGGCGCGACGGGCTCGAAGACTATGAGTTCTGGGTGCGCGCTGCCGCCAATGGCTACTGGGGTGTCGATGTGCCGTTGCCACTGCTCTGGGTGCGCCGCAAGCCAGCTAGCGCCTACGCGAGCTACCACTGGTCATTCCAGCGCGATCCGCGCGCCCGCGCCCGCGGGCGCGCCACACTGCAATCCCGCCATCCGCAGCTGTTCCGCGATGGGCCACCCCGCCCGCGCCCGCCAGCAGCCGGTCTGCTCGAAACATATGCGCCGCTGATCACGTTGCCCCTGCAAAACGCGCTCGCGCCACACGTCGGCCAGCGCCGGATCTTGCTGCTCCTGCCATGGCTACAGGTTGGTGGCAGCGACCGGTTTGCGCTCGACCTGATCGCCGGGCTCGTGGCGCGCGGCGATGGGGTGACTGTGGCGCTGATGCAGCCGTCCGACAACCCGTTACTCGCCGAGGCGCTCCGGCTCACCGCCGATGTCCTCGTGCTTCCTGCGTTCCTCACGCCCGCCGCCTACCCGGCATTCCTGCGCGAACTCGTGCTTTCGCGTGGTATCGACGCCGCAATCATCGCCAACGCGCTGCTGGCCTACCAGTTGCTGCCGTACCTGCACGCGCACTGCCCGCAGCTCGCACTGCTCGATTTCAACCACAACACGCAGCCAAATCGCCACGGTGGCTTTCCACGCGCCAGCCTCGACCACGCCGCGCTGCTCGATGCGCAACTGGTGGCCTCTGGCTCGCTGCGCAAGTGGATGCTGGATGCAGGCGGCGAAGCAACGCAAATCATCGTCCAGCATCTTGGGGTCGATGCCCAGCGCTATGCCCCCGACAGCGGACTCCGGGCGCGGATCCGTGCCGATCTGGGTATCGACGCGGCAACACCGCTGGTTGTCTTCGTCGGCCGGATGACCCCGCAAAAACGCCCACGGCTGCTCGCGCAGATCCTGCACACACTGCGCGACCGTGGCACACGCTTTGTTGCCATCGCCGCCGGGGATGGCGAAGATCTGGCGTGGATGCGGCGCTTCGCCCGCCGCCACCAGATGGGCGCACAGCTCCAGCTCCCCGGCAGAGTCTCCCATACCCGCGTCCGCGAGCTGCTCGCCGCCGCAGACATCGTGCTCTTGCCCTCGGCCTACGAAGGCATTGCGCTCACGCTCTTTGAAGCACTGGCCGCTGGCGTCCCCGTCGTCGCCGCCGATGTCAACGGTCAGGCCGAACTGGTGA
>JAYUYF010000268.1:0-1753 GCA_043752605.1 Roseiflexaceae bacterium | reverse complement strand
GCCGACGCTCGGATCGTACTGGCCGGGCGTCGGCAGCTCGTGCCACTGGCGAAAGCGGCGCGGCGGCTGGATATAGGACTGGAAGGCGGCTGGATCGGCGGGTGGGGCGAAGCGATCGACAAACACCTGATAGACGACCGGGCCATTGCGCCAATCGGCGCGGCGTGCGGCGAAGGCAGACGACGAACGATCGGAGGAGAGATCGGACACGCGCACACCTTTGTTCACGCAGCGGAAGAGCACTGGTGCGGGCGGCAAGGATCGAACTTGCGACCATCGGTTTAGAAGACCGGTGCTCTATCCACTGAGCTACGCCCGCTTTTCTGCTATTATACCACGCGGATACCGTGCCAATCGGGTGGCGGCGCTGACTGAGGGTGGCGAGGAATGGATCAGTTTTACGAACTTTTGCATCGCGGCGTGGCCGAGATTGTGGTCGAGAGCGAGTTTCGCAAACGCCTGGCGAGCGGCAAATCGCTGCGCTTGAAGCAGGGCTTTGATCCGACAAAGCCCGATATGCATATCGGCCACGCGGTTGGCCTGCGCAAGCTGCGTGCGTTTCAGGAACACGGCCACCAGGTGGTGCTGATCGTCGGCGATTGGACGGCGCAGATCGGTGATCCGAGCGACCGCGATTCCGCGCGCCCACGGCTCGATGCCGCCACCGTGCGCGCCAACGCCGAGTTGTTCATGGAGCAATTCTTCCGTGTCGTCGACCGCCAGAAGACCGAGATTCGCTATCAGAGCGAGTGGTTTGGTACGTTCGACCTTGAAAAGGCGCTGGAATTGACTGGTCGCTTTACTGTGGCGCAGATGCTGGCACACGAGACGTTTCGCAAACGCTACGAGAGCGGCCAACCGCTGACGATCCTCGAACTCATGTACCCAATGCTGCAAGGCTATGATTCGGTCGTCGTCAATTCCGATGTCGAATTTGGTGGCACCGACCAGAAATTCAACAATCTTGCCGGCCGCGACCTGATGGCGCAGCTCGGTATGGTGCCGCAGGATATCCTGCTCGTACCGCTGATCCCCGGCACGGATGGCCGCAAGATGAGCAAAAGCTACGACAATACCGTCGACATTCGCATGGAGCCGTTCGAGAAGTATAGCAAAATCCTTTCGATGGGTGATGATGTGTTGCCGTTGTACTTCGAGGTGCTGAGCGATGTGCCACAGCCCGAGATCGATGAGATGCGCGCGGCACTCGCGGCGGGCGGCGTCAATCCCATGGAATTCAAGATGCGTCTGGCGCGCGAGGTGGTGACGCTGTTTGACAGCGCCGCAGCTGCCAGCGCCAGCGAGGCGGAGTGGATCCGGCGCTTCCGCGACCGCGAGCTGCCGCGCGAGATCCCCGCGCACGTGATCGGCGCGCCGACGAATATCATCGATCTGATGCTCGCGGCCGGGTTGGCGGCCAGTAAAGGCGAAGCGCGGCGGCTGATCGACGGTGGCGGCGTGCGGGTAGCAGGCGAGAAGATTGGCGGGTATGACCTGCTGCTCGACCCGGCGACGCCGGTGGTGGTGCAGGTTGGGCGGCGCAAGTTTGTGCGCGTGGTCGGCGCGTGAGTGCGGCAGGGCGCCTCGATGCGGCGATCAACTGGGGGTTGCGCCACTGGTTGAGTTTGACCACCGGGCTGTTGCTGCTGTATTCCGGGTTGCCACTGGCAGCACCACTGGCCAAATGCGCGGGCATCCCGCTGGTGGGCGAGCTGATTACGCTGGTCTACAGCCGCATGTGCCACCAGAAACC
>JAYUYF010000267.1:0-4671 GCA_043752605.1 Roseiflexaceae bacterium | reverse complement strand
GGGGCGGGAGCCACAGGCGCTGCGGCGCGCAGCCGCATTCAATCCGCAGGATGCGACAATCCAGGGCGCAGGGTCTGTAGCGCCGCAACATGCTGCGGCGGCCTGCCGCACGCTGCGTAGGCCCGTGCCCCACCTGTGCTATCCTGTACAAAACAACCGCGTAGCACCAATGGAGGCACCATGCGCGTCGGGCTGATACAGATCAATTCGCAGGAAGACCGGGCGCACAATGTCGCGCGTGCGCTGGAACTGGTGGCGCAGGCAGCACGCGGTGGTGCGCAACTGGTGGTGCTGCCCGAGTATGTGACCTATCTTGGGCGCGCTGAGTATCAGTGGGACAATGCCGAGGATCTGGGCGGCCCATCGAGCCAGGCCTTCGCCGCTGCCGCGCACGAATATGGCGTGTACCTGCTCGCTGGCACGATCCCCGAGCGCACCGCCACGACAGGCAAGAGCAGCAACACCAGCCAGTTGTTCGACCCACACGGCGAACGGATCGCCACCTACCGCAAGATCCACCTGTTTGATGTCGATGTCTCGGGTGCAGGGAGCTACCGCGAGAGCGATACCCTCGTGCCGGGCGACGAAGCCGTCGTCGCGCCAGTGGGCGAGACGAAGCTGGGCATGACGATCTGCTATGATTTGCGCTTCCCCGAGTTGTACCGCACGCTGGCGCTGCAAGGCGCCGAGATCCTGGCGGTGCCGGCGGCGTTCACACTGTTTACCGGGCGTGACCACTGGGAGGTGCTGTTGCGCGCGCGTGCGATCGAGAACCAGTGCTATGTGATTGCGGCCGCACAGTGGGGTACGCACCCGGTCGGGCGCGCGTGCTTTGGCCGCAGCATGGTGATCGACCCGTGGGGCACCGTGATCGCGCAGGCCGCCGATGGCGAGGGCGTGGTGCTCGCCGATCTGGATCTGGCACGCCTGCGCACCATCCGGCGCGAATTGCCCTCGCTCGCCAACCGGCGGCCCGCGACGTACCGGGTGTGATGCCATCATCCCCCCACCACCAGCGCTCCCACCAGTGCTCCCACCAGCGTGGCGAGCGCGTTGACGAGATCGTTGGTCATCCAGTGCGCGCCGCGAACCAGCGGGTGTTCGCGTCCATCAGCACCATATCGGCGCTCGGTCGGGCCGGTTTCGCCGGCATAGCTGGCCTGCACTGTGGCACCCAGCAGCGAATCGGCCAGGCTGCCCAGCGTGCCGGCCAGTGGTGCGAGCCAGAGTGCCCACCACGCGCCCGTGCCATCTTCCAGCAGCGTGCCGACGGCAAAGACCGCGCCGATCAGCAGCGCGCCCGCCGCACCACCCAGCAGGCCCGTGGCGCTGATGCCGCCCGAGGTACCCGGTGGCACCTGGCGCAGCGTCGTGATCAGGCGCGGCGGATGCGGGTGTAGCGGGCCAAGCTCGGTGGCCCAGGTATCGGCGGTGGCGGTGGCCAGCGCAGTCACAAACGCGGCCGCCAGCCACGCCGGTGCAGCGGGCAGCGCCGTGAGCAGCGCGGCCAGCGCGGCCACACCGCCATTGGCGAGCGTTTGCAGCAGGTCGCGCCGGTCGCCCTTCGCATAGATCTGCCCGGTGCGGCGCTGTTTGGCCGCGCGCCCGCTGCGCGACAACGCGCTCGACGACACAAAGAACACGACGACCGCCACGCCCCAGGCCCAGCCGCCCATGCCGAGCACCGTGGTGCCGATCAGGATTGCGCCGAGTTGTCCGCCGCGATCGAGTGAGCCGCGTCGGTAGGCCAGTTCGCCGATGATCGCCGCGAGGACGAGCCCCGTCAGCAGGCGCAAGATGTCGAATTGGGTCATGATGCCATTATACGGGACATGGAGGGGCGGATCGCGATCCGCCGGTGCGGATCCGTGCGGGATGGCGGGATGGCGGGCGGCGGGCGGCGCATCGCGATCCGCCCGTGCGGATCCGTGCGGGATGGCGGCACGTAATTTGCACAATCTGGCATCCGCACGTATACTTGCGCGCTCGACAAAAACCGGCGTGGTGGCGCGCCGGGCGTTTTGCCGTGTAATGTCAGGAGGGTGCGATGCGTGTTGGTCTCGATTTTGGCACCACCAACTCAAGTGCAGCGATCTACGATGGCACCAACGTGCGGCTGTTGCCGCTCGACCCGGTCAACCGTTCGCCGTCGGTCATGCGCTCGACACTCTTCATCACACGTGAGGGTGTGCCCTTTATTGGGCGCGAGGCGATCGACCGCTATACCGAAGGCAACGTTGGCCGCGAGATCGAATATCAATGGCGCTACATCGGCGATGCCGAAGTGACGCTCGCCGACGTAGGTACCGTCGTGCAGGCACTCTACGCGGTCGTCGATGCCAATGCGCCCGGTCGGCTGTTCCAGTCGCTCAAATCACACCTGCGCGATCGATCCTTTATCGGTACGGATGTCTTTGGCACGCGCTACACGCTCGAGACGCTGATCGCGGTCGTGCTGCGGATCATCCTGGCGCGGGTTGAAGCATCGCTGGGGAAGCCTGTCACCAGTATGGTCATCGGTCGCCCGGTGCATTATGCGTCCGATGCGGCACTCGATGCGCTGGCGGTCGAACGCATGGGTCGCGCATGCGAAGAAGCTGGTCTGCCGCCATTTACCTTTCTCCCCGAGCCGGTGGCCGCCGCCTATGCGTATGCCGCCACCGCCACGCGCGCGGAACGAGTGCTGGTATTTGACTTTGGCGGCGGTACGCTCGATGTGACGATTATGCAGATCGATGGCAAAGGGAGCAATAGCGTGCTCGCCACCGATGGTGTGCCGATCGGTGGTGACCTGCTCGATCGGCGGCTGGTGATGGGTAAGCTGCTGCCACACTTTGGTGAGGGTGCCCAGCTTGGGCCGCGCCGCCTGCCAATGCCGGGTGTGCTGCTCGATCATCTCAGCGAGTGGCAAAGCATCGTCGAGCTCACGCAGCCGCGCTATCTGGGGATCATCGATGAGGCGATTCGCACCGCCGATAAACCGCGCGAGATTACCCAACTCAAGACTCTGGTGCGCCAGAATTACGGCCTGCCGCTCTATGAGATGATCGAACAGGGCAAAGTACGCCTGAGCGAGACACGGGAAACGATACTCACGATGCATGTGCCGGGGATCGATATCGATGAGCCGCTCGCGCGCTGGGACTTCGATCGGCTGATTGGGCCTGATGTTCGTGCGGTAGCGGCGTGTGTCGATCGCGCGCTCGCGAGCGCCGGGCTTGAGCCGGGCGATATCGATGTTGTCCTGCGCACCGGCGGCTCATCGCGCATCCCGGCGTTTGTGCGCATGCTCAGCGAGCGCTTTGGTGCAGACAAGTTGCAAGAGATGGATGTATTTACCGGGGTGGCATCGGGTCTGGCGGTGGCGGCAGCGGGCGTCACGGAGGTGTAATCTACGAGCCTTGGTCGTAGGTATGCCCATCCCCTACACTGGTGTAGTACACGCAAGTAGGGGGTGTTTCGTGGATTTTGACGATCTGCCCGAGGATGCACCGGGGGGCGATTGCCCGGAGCACGGTCCGTACGCTATCGAAGACTGCCCGCGCTGTTAGCCTTCGTGGTATCCACGATGATACAGTATAAAATACGACGGCCGCACCAATTGGTGCGGCCGTTGTCATCGTTGCGCGATCCAGAATTACGCAATCGTCTTCTGGAAGCAGGCGCGATGATGATACGATTTGTTGCGCCGCCGCCCGTCCATCACGACAACCAGTTCGCGGTCATTCGCGATGCGCTGGCCGCAGTTTGCGCAATCGTGGCTCGTCATTCTGCCGCTCTTGTCGCGCGAGGTTACGTCCGTCTTTGATTTTGGTGCCATCTAAAACCTCTACTCCGGTTGATTGCCGGTATCGTTCACGCACAATATAAAAAGTATACCACATTCTCCGCAAAAGTAGGCGACAAAATATGATCAATTCGGGCAGGATTGGTGACGCATACAGTGTAATCGTTCTGTAAACTGCCACAAACAGCCGCGCTAGGCGAACCTGCTATACTTGATAATAATAATGTGGTGTGGAGGCACAGGATGTTCGATCACGAGCAGTGGCGACGATCGATCAGTGAGCGGTTGGTGTCATTTGGCCGTAATCCGCGTGAGACGGTACAACTGAGCGGCACCGACTCGTTGCTTGTCTATCTCGCCTGGGTCACCAGCGAGCCGTTGCTGGGTGCCTTCCATCAGGAACCGATCGCGGTGGTGCAGGCGTTGGCGCACATCACCACCAGCCCTGGCGCCGATCATCTGCTGCGGCGTGGCATGCGCGCGGCCTATATTCCGCTGGCACAACTGCATGCTGATTTACGTCATTCGCAGACCCTGCGTGCCACCTTCGACGCGATCTTTGCCGAGTTGCACATCATCGGGCTGGCGCGCACACGGCTGAACGGGGTGCGTGAGGAATGGCTACGCACGACACTCGATCGCGATCTGCGCGCATTCCCGGACGAGTTTCCGCTGACGCGCCGGGCGCTCGCCGATGTCGAGGGGCAGGCGCGCGCGCTGGCACTGCGCGGGTTGCGCACGCGCGAGGGGCGCTTCTCACCCGCCGATATTGTGCTATTGCGCGAGGCACTCGGCGATGCTGCCGCGCACATCCGTGCATCAGCGGCGCGGCTGCTGGGCACACTGGCCACGCCACCATCGCCGGCACTTACCCGTACCCTGCT
>JAYUYF010000266.1:0-11029 GCA_043752605.1 Roseiflexaceae bacterium | reverse complement strand
CGGGCCGGCGGCCCGTGCCCCGCCACCACGACAACGGGCCGGCGGCCCGTGCCCCGCCACCACGACAACGGGCCGGCGGCCCGTGCCCCGCCACCGCCACGACAACGGGCCGCGGCCCGTGCCCCGGCGGATCTACGGTTGGCCCATGCGCCGCTTGAGCTCGGCGAACTCGGCATCGACCTCGGTATCCTGTTCAAGATTCTTGAACTTGTTGTCGAGCGTATCGCCTTCAAGCTTGGCCATGGCCTCAGCCTTGTCGAGCCGGTCGTCGACGCGATCTTCGAGCTGGTCAAGCTTGTCCATCGCGTTGATCTTGCTGACGCCGCTGACCGTGCGCTGGATCGCTTCCTGTGTGGCAGCACGGTTTTTCTTAGCGACGATCATGTCGCGCTTGGCGCGCGTCTCGACGACGCGTGTCTGGAGCTGGACGAGCGCACCCTGCAGCTGCTCGACCTGAGTCTCTTGCTCGTTCGACTGCTCGGTGTACTGCGCGTACAGCTTGTTGGACATCACCTTGCGGCTCAGCGCCGCCTTGGCGAGCGCCTCATCGCCGGCCTTGAGGGCCGACTCGGCCTTGCGATTCCAGCTCTCGGTCTCGGCCATGTACTGGGCCTCAAGCCGGTTGAGCTTTGATGCCGCAGCCATCACTTCGGCGACATTGGTCTTGACGGTGTACTCTTCGTTGGTGAGCTGGCGGATGTACTCATCGGCCATCTTCTCGGGGTCTTCCGCGCTATCGAGCATCGCGTTGATGTTAGCGCTCAGCATGTCGCGCACACGACCGAAGATCGACGTCATTGGTGCTCCTCCTTGTCGGCTCTCGTGGTTGCGGCGGGCATCCACCGCATATCCCAAAATATTGTAGCACGCATGTCTACACGTTAAAGATACGTACCTGCGTCGATAGAGTTGCAGATTGTTCGATTCGGGTAGCTGGCTATGGTATGATGGCAGCCGGAGTAGCGCGGTGAGCAAGCGAGATTGCATGATGAAACAGATCGTGACCGGCGGGGCCGGATTCATTGGTAGCCACCTGATCGACCGGCTGGTGGCCGATGGCGTCGATGAAATCGTTGTGATCGATAACATGTTTCGTGGCAGCGTCGACAGGATCGCCGATCATCTGGCGAGCAGACGCGTGACGCTGATCACGGGCGATGTGCGCGATAACGATCTGCTCGGGCGCACATTTGCCGACGCCGATACGATCTATCATCTGGCGGCTCAGTCGAATGTCATGGGCGCGGTCAGTGACATTGGCTACTCGTTTGGCAGCAATGTCATCGGCACCTTCAATGTGTTGCAGGCTGCCGCCACGAACAACGTACGGCGCGTCGTGTTCACCTCCTCGCGGGAGGTCTACGGCGAGGTGCGCGAATTGCCGGTGCGCGAAGACCACCCGCTCGATGCCAAAAACAGCTACGGTGCCAGCAAGGCGGCGGGCGAGATTTACTGCCGCGTGTTCCAAAGTACCTACGGACTCGAAACAGCGATTGTGCGGCTCGCCAATGTCTACGGGCCACGCGATATCGGCCGCGTCATCCCGCTCTGGCTCGGCTGGGCGCAAAAGGGCCAACCACTCACCGTGTACGGCGGGCAGCAGGTGATCGATTTTGTGCATGTGGATCAGGTCGTCGATGCGCTGGTACGCGTCAGCACTGCTGATGTCGCCGGGACGCCGATCAACATCGGCAGTGGCCAGGGTACGCCGATCCTCGATCTCGCCAAACGCGTCGTGGCAGCCGTGGGTAGCGAAGCCAGGCTCGATCTGCAACCCGCCCGCTCGGTGGAGGTGGCCAAGTTTACTGCCGAAGTCAGCCGCATGCGCGCGTTGCTCGGGATGGAGCCCGCCGCCGACCCGTTGTACGGTCTGGCCGATCTCGCAAAGCTCGACTGGTGAGTACGATGCAGGGCAACTGGGAAGAACGCTGGCACCCGCTGCGCGAGGAGTGGGTACTTGTCGCTGCTCACCGCCAGAACCGCCCCTGGCTCGGCCAGAGCGTCGCCGCACCCACCGGACGCGCGCCAGAATACGATCCGGCCTGCTATCTGTGCCCGGGTAACACGCGCGTCGGCGGTGTGCAGAACCCGGTCTACAGCGGTGTATTTGTCTTCGACAACGACCACCCGTGCGTCGGCCTCGCAGCACCCGATCCCGCACCTGTACGCAGCCCGTATCGCGTGCGGCGTGCAGATGGGATTGCGCGGGTGATCTGTTATGCGCCACGCCACGATCTGACGATTGCCGAGATGACCGTCGACCAGATCGCCCAGATCGTCGGCACCTGGCAACAGCAAACGCGTGAACTGGCCACACGCACGGGCGTCAATCAGGTGCTGATTTTCGAGAACAAGGGCGAGGTCGTCGGCGTCAGCAATCCGCACCCGCACGGCCAGATCTACGCCACGAACTTCACCTGGGATACGTTTGATACCGAACTGCGCGCGCAGCAGCGCTACCGCCACGAACACGGGCGCGCGCTGTTTGGCGATATCATCGCCGCCGAGATCGAAGACGGTCAGCGCGTGCTGTACGAAGATGACCACGCAGTGGCGTTTGTGCCGTATTTTGCACGCTACGCCTACGAAGTGTATTTGGCACCCAAGCGTAGCGTGCCGCATCTGCACGAGCTACACGATGCCGAAGTCGCAGCGCTTGCGGCGGCGCTGCGCGCGGTCACGGTTCGTTTCGATAACCTGTGGCGGCAGCCATTTCCGTATGTGATGCCGGTGCATCAGGCACCGACCGACGGCGGCGATTACCGCGATTTTCACGCCTTTATTGGCTTTTTGCCACCGCTACGCCGCCCGGATACGCTCAAGTATCTGGCCGGCCCTGAGATTGGCGGCGGCAATTTCTTGAGTGATACGCTACCTGAAACGAAAGCCGCCGAACTGCGCGCCGTCTCGGCTACGGTGCATTATCGTAAGGAACAGCTGTGATCCGTGATGCCGAAGCGCTGCTGGCGCAGATCCGGGCGATCCACGAGACCATTCGCGATACGGTGGTAGCCGCCACCGAGCAGCAGGCGATCGAGGAGTTATCGGCGGCAGTGGGTGATGAGGCCGGCGATACGATCTACGCGATCGACCGGGTGAGCGAAGCCGCGCTGCTCGACCAGTTTGGGCGGGTAGCTGAGCGCTGGCCGTGCGTGCTGGTGGCCGAGGGCCTGGGCGAGACCGGCGTACTGGTGCTGCCGCTCGGCAGTGATGCCACCGCCGCCGAAGTGACGATTATCGTCGATCCGATCGATGGCACGCGCGGCCTGATGCACCAGAAGCGCAGCGCCTGGATCCTCACCGGTGTGGCAGCAGGTACACACGGGACACTGGCCGACATCGAGCTCGCGGTGATGACCGAGATTCCGCTGGTGAAGCAGCACCTGTGTGATACGCTCTGGGCGCTCGCGGGGCAGGGCGCGCACGGCGAACGCTACAACCGGATCACCGGCGCGCGCACGGTGCTGACGTTGCGCCCGTCGCGCGCCACCAGCATCGCGCAGGGATTTGGCGGGCTGGCGCGCTTCTTCCCTGGTATCCGCGCCGAACTGGCGGCGATCGATGATACCGTCGTAGCTGCGGTGCTCGGCGAGCAACCCGCCGGGCGCGCGCTGGCGTTCGAAGATCAGTATATTTCGACGGGCGGGCAATTGTACGAACTGATCATCGGGCACGACCGCTGGGTTGCCGATCTGCGCGCGCTGTTTGGCCCGTGGCTGACGGCGCAGGGCAAACCGCCGATCTTGTGTTGCCACCCGTACGACTTGTGCAGCGAGCTTGTGGCACGCGAAGCGGGTGTGATCGTGACCGATGGCGCAGGCGCGTGGCTGGCCGCCCCGCTTGATGTGACTACCGATTGCGCGTGGGCGGGCTTCGCCAACGCAGCACTGCACGCCCAGGTCTGGCCCGCGCTCAGCGCCGAGCTACGGGCGCGTGGCGTTGTGGGGTAAAGGGACGCAGCAGCCGATCACCGTACGGACGGCAGCCGATCACCGTACGGACGGCAGCATGCTGCGTCCCAACAGCGCGGACGGCAGCCGATCACCGTACGGACGGCAGCCGATCACCGTACGGACGCAGCCGATGTCCCAACAGCGCGGGCGCAGCATGCTGCGTCCCAGCGGAGAGCCGATGCAGAACTGGCACATCACCACCCGCCACCCGCCGCTCGCCGATCTACCGCGCGCGCTGGCGGCGATCGCGGCCGCAGACGAACTGTTTGACCCGGCAACACCGCTGACGCTCGGACGCGCGCCAGGGCGGCTCGATGTGATGGGCGGCATCGCCGATTACTCGGGCAGCCTGGTGCTCGAGATGCCGATCGCAGCGGCGGCCTATGCGGCGGTGCAACTGGCTGACGACGATCAGATTATCATTCGAACCACCGACGCGCAGACCAGCGTGCGTGAGCTACGGCTGCCACGCGCCGCACTGCTGCCAGCAGATGGGTCGCTGAGCTACACTGATGCTCAGCTGCTGCTGGCGGCGGACCCAGCGCTGGCGTGGGCGGCGTATGTAGCCGGTGTGCTGATCGTGCTTGATCGCGAAGAGCAGCTACGGCCAAAAACTGGCGTGCGGATCCTGATCGACTCGGCCGTACCACCGGGCAAGGGCGTCTCGTCCTCGGCGGCGGTCGAAGTCGCCACGATGGTGGCGCTGCTCGGCGCGCTGCGGGCCACTCTCACGGGGGAGTATCCGCTGGCGGTGCGTTGCCAGCAAGTCGAGAACCTGGTGGTCGGCGCGCCGTGCGGGATCATGGATCAGATGACATCGGCCTACGGGCGCGCGGGCGAATTACTGGCGATCCTGTGCCAGCCCGCGCTGGTGCTGGGCAGCATTGCGCTACCCGAGAGCCTGCGCGTGGTTGGTATCGACTCGGGGGTACGCCACGCGGTGACGGGTGCCAGTTACAGTGGCGTCCGCACGGCAGCATTTATGGGACTACGCGTGCTAGAAGAGTATACGACAGTGCCCGGATCATATCTGGCCAACGTCCCACCTTCGCGTTGGGAGCACCAGTTGCGGCAGCATATTCCAGAGCTGATCGACGGCGGGGCCTTTCTGGCGCGCTACGGTGGCACGCGCGATCCGATCACGCGGGTCGATGCGGGGCAGCGGTACGCGCTGCGCGCTGCCACCGCGCATCCGATCTACGAGCACCACCGCGTACGCAGCTTTGCGGCACTACTGGTGCTGGCCGATGGTGTGGGAGTGGCTGCCGAGGAAGCACGGCGGTTGCTCGGCGAATTGATGTACCAGTCGCACGCTAGCTATTCGGCGTGCGGGCTGGGTACCGACGCCACGGATGCGCTGGTGCAGGCTGCACGCGCAATCGGTGCGGATGGTGGTGTCTACGGTGCCAAGATCACCGGCGGCGGCAGCGGCGGCACAGTGGCGTTGCTGGTGCGGGCGGGCGATACCGACCGCGCGACCGAAGTGTTGCGCAGTGTCGAGACGTCTGCGAATAGCGACACCCGGCTGATCAGCGGCAGTTCACCCGGTGCTGCTGAAATTGGGGCACTCACCGTCATCGCGGCAGAGAAAATCGGGCTATGATTGCGTTGAAGCTGATGATATACTAATTATATCGTGAGCTATTTTGGGAAGGCTGTCATGGAACGCCAGCGCACCCTTGATTCAACACAGATCACCTTTCTCTTCACCGATATCGAGGGCAGCACGCGGCTGTGGGACGAGGTGCCCGCCGAGATGGCGCTGGCACTGGCGCGCCACGATGCCGTGCTGCGTCAGGCGATCGCGGCGTATGACGGTATCGTGTTCAAGACGATCGGCGATGCCTTTTGTGCGGCGTTTGATTCGGCCAGCGAAGCGGTGCAGGCGATCCTCGCCGCGCAGTACGCGCTCGACACCACCGTATGGGAGACACCGCGCCCGATAAAGGTACGTATGGCGCTGCATACCGGCGGGGCCGAGCGCCGCGATGGCGATTTTTTCGGCCCGTCGCTCAACCGGGTGGCGCGCCTGCTCAGCACCGGCCACGGCGGTCAGATGCTGCTCTCGCGCGCCACACGCGACCTGTTGCCCGATCAGTTGCTCGTGGATTACCCATTACGTGATCTGGGCATTCATCGGCTGAAGGATCTGGTGCGCCCGGAGCAAATCTTTCAGCTCGATGCGCCTGGCCGGCCGCAGATCTTTGCCCCGCTCAAAACACAAGACATCCGCCTGGGGAACCTGCCGACGCCAACGACACCGATCATTGGCCGCACTCGCGAAGTGGGTGATACCATCCAGCTCGCCAATCAGCCAGGGTCAGCGCTCATCACCCTGCTCGGCCCGGGCGGTACGGGCAAGACGCGGCTTGCGATCGAGGTCGCGAGCGCGGTGGCTGGCCGCTTCCCGGATGGTGCGTGGTTTGTCGATCTGGCCCCGATCGAAGATTCCGACGCTGTATTGCCGACGATCTCACGCACGCTCGGCGTCGTCGATCAGGGCGGACAGCACCCGACCGACACGCTGTGTAGCTACCTGCGTGAGAAACGGTTGTTGTTGGTGCTCGACAACTGCGAGCAGGTGATCGATGCCGCGCCCGCGATCGGTCGTTTGCTCAGCGAATCCACTGCGCTCCAGCTGATCGTCACCAGCCGCACACCACTGCAGCTGCGCGGCGAGCGCGAATACCTGCTCAGCCCGCTGCTCCTCAGCGGCGAGGGAACATCACCCGCGCTGCAATTGCTGATCGAGCGCGCACAGGCGGTACGCCCGGATTTCCAGCTCACCGAAGCCAATGCTGCGGCGCTTGCGCAGATCTGCCGCCGCCTGGACGGCATGCCGCTAGCAATCGAGCTCGCCGCTGCGCGCCTACGGACGTTCTCGCCCGAGCGGCTGCTCCAACAACTCGAACGGCCGCTGGCCGCGCTCACCGGTGGCGCGCGCGACCTGCCCGCGCGCCAGCAAACCATGACTGCGGCGATTGCGTGGGGGTACCGGCTGCTCGCCCCGGCCGAACAACAATTGTTAGCGCAGCTCGCAATCTTTTCGGGCGGTTGGTCGACTGAAGCGGCAGCGGCGATTTGCCTGGTTGACGACACGACCACGACCGACAATCTCCTCGCTCGTCTTGCGATGCAGAGTATGATTTTGATCGAGTACGATCCAAGTGGCGAAATCCGGTATCGCATGCTCGAACCAATTCGCGCCTATGCCGCAGAGCAACTCTCCGCAGCGACCAATTCGGCGCTGCTGCGCGACCGTCATACCGCGTATTTTGTGGAGTGGGCCGACGCAGCGTATTTTGGATTGAGCAGTGCCGACGACCTGGAATGGCTGGCGCTGATCGAAACCGAAGCCGAAAACTTGCGCGAAGCGCTCACCGACGCGTGTATCACGCGCCCTGATCTGCTGCGCAGCCTGCGCTTGACCGGTGCGCTGTGGCAATACTGGATGCTGCGTGGGCGCTTCACCGAGGGTGAACCGTGGATGATGCACGCCATCCGCAGCGCCGATGCGATCGACTGGCAGGCATCTGACATTGATATTGCACTGCTGAGCGCCGCTGCACGAGTCTATTTTGGAGCAGCGCGTGGCCGTGTCCTGGGGCTTCATCGCGATGCGCTCACGAACAGCCAGCGCGCCGAACTCGCGTTTCGGCTCGCCCTGCGTGCCGATGATCTTACGCTGCTGGCGCGCGCGTTGGTTACGTTGGGGCGCCGCGCAAGCGGCTACGAGGAAATCGATCAGGGGTTGCTCGCGATTGCCACCGCGCGCGCAGCGGAGAGTACAGTGTTCGAAGCGCAGGTATTGCTGCAAATCGATCAGGCATTCGATCTGCGCGAACGCGGTGAGCACGATATGGCGATCGCACTCGCGCATCGCATAGCCGTACATGTGCCACAGGTTCGCAGTACACTGCTTCGGATGGATCTGTTCGCGAGCCTCGGCAAGTTCTTTGTGTTCGAGCCAGGCTACGAACAACAAGCCGATGCATTTTATGCCGATGCCCACCGGCTCGCGGTCGACGCAAACGTGGGCTCAACCGCGCCAGCCTTCCTGTTCCAACGCATGTATATCGCGATTGGTTGTGGCCGATACGACGATGCCGATCGGGTCAATCGTGAGCGCCAGCAGATCGAACAAAAGCTGGGGAAGAGCGAGGGCGTGGGAAACTGTGCGATTTATCTTGGGTATTCGGCGATGGTACGCGGTCGGCGCGCCGATGCCGAAATCCAGTATGCCCACAATCTCCAACTCGTCGCGCCGATCGAAGATCAGGATTATCATGCGTGGGCGCTGTTGAATAGCGGATGGTGTGCGCTTGAGTTTGGCGATATGCCAGCCACTTACAACTGGTTGCACACTGTTGATACGTTGATCGCACGACGTTCCTGGCCTGGTCTACCCGCAAGCCGTGATGAATTTCACTATGCCACTACCGTGCTGGGGCTCGACGCGATCGTCATCGAGCGCCCACTAACGCCGCTCATCAGCGATGCGCCGTGGTGCTTTGCCGCCTACCTCCAGGCGCGTCATCTGCTGTGTCGTGGCGAGCTTTCGGCGGCGCGCGCGCTGCTCGATCGGCTTATCGACGCACTGCCGCGCTTTTCGCTGGTTCATTTGCACCTGTTTGATCGGCTGCGGTTTCAGATCCTTGCGGCGCAGGTTGCTGCGCTGAGCGGTGCACCCAGGCTCGCAGCCGAGCGGCTGGTGTGGGTGATCGAGACGGCGCTGCGCGTCGATTCGCGGCTGCAACTCGTGCGTGCGCTTGATGCCGCCCTGCTGCTGATCGCCCCGCGTGATCCGGCGGCGGCCGCGCAACTGCTGGCAGCAAACCGGGCGCGGCTCGACGAATTGCAGGCCAGTCGTACACCGTTTGAAGACCAGTTGCTCCAGCGCTTTGTCATGCCGTACTGCGCGCCAGACGCCAGCAGCGGGGTGCTCCTGCCAGAGGCCGCAGCCGGTCTGGCGCGCGCGTCTTTACAGACGATTGGAACGCAATAGTCGTAGTGGTTCCCGGCGGTGCGGTGATCGAGGATCTGCTGGCGCGGCTGGCGGCGCACAGTATAATCTGGCTCGATTACGGGCCGACCGGCGATGCGCGCGACCGCATGCTCGAACCAATTCGCGCGTATGCTGCGGCTGCGCGCCATGTCACCTCTGGTACAATAGTCGCGTCACGCCGCCAATCCGAAGGAGCACTGCTATGACGCCCGCTGTCGTCGATCTGCGCTGCGATCAGCGCGCAACCCCGCTCGGCATCGATACCACGCGCCCGCTCCTCGGTTGGCGGCTCGCCAGCGACCGGCGCGGCGCACGTCAGGTTGCCTACCAGATCCGTACTGCCGCCGATGCCGCCGCGCTCGCCAGTGGCCCGTGGATCTGGGATAGCGGGCGCGTGGTATCGCCCGGCTGCGTGGCAATACCCTACGCCGGACCGCCGCTCGCATCGCTCGAACGCGTCTACTGGGATGTGACGGTCGAGGATGAACTTGGCGCAACCAGCACCAGCGCGTCGTCCTTTTTCGAGACCGGGCTGCTCGCTCGCGGTGATTGGCAGGCACACTGGATCGGTGCCGATCTGGTGGGCGGCCCGCGCACGACGATCCCGGCACCGCTGCTGCGCCGCCGCTTTGTGCTGGATCGGCCTGTGGCGCAGGCGCGCCTCGCGATCACCGCCCTCGGGCTCTACGAAGCCACGATCAACGGCATGCTGGTGACCGATGCGCAGTTTGCGCCGGGCTGGACGGAGTACGCAACCCGCGTGCAATACCATGTCTACGATGTGACCAGCCTGCTGCGCGTGGGCGAGAATGCGATCGCCACGATCCTTGGCGATGGCTGGTACGCTGGGCACGTTGGCTGGTGGGGCCGCCAGCAGAGCGGCGACCGGCCAAAACTCCTGGCGCAGCTGATCGTCACCCACGACGATGGCAGCGAGACGCGCGTGACCAGCGACGATGCGTGGCGCTACACTTTTGGCCCGGTGCTCGAATCGGACATGATTATGGGCGAGGCCTACGATGCCCGGCTCGATATTCCGGGCTGGGAATGCGCCGGTTTCGACGACACCACCTGGCAGCCGGTAGCCGTGTTCGACGCCCCGGATATCGCGCTGACGGCCATGCGTGGGCCGCTGGTGCGCCGCCGCGAGGAATTTCGCCCGGCACCACCACGCGAGATCCGTAGCTGGGAGGTTTCGCGCTGGATCTTTGATCTGGGGCAGAATATCGCCGGGCGCGTACGCCTGCGCGTCAGCGGCCCACGCGGCACGACCGTCACGCTCAAGTTTGCCGAGGTGCTCGATGACAAGGGCGAACTCTACACCACCAACCTGCGCACCGCGCGCGTCGTCGATTATTACACACTCAAGGGCGACGGCGTCGAGGTCTACGAGCCGCGTTTTACCTTCCACGGCTTCCGCTATGTCGAAGTGACCGGGTTGCCCGGCACACTCGACGCCGACACGATCACGGGCGTGGCGCTCTACAGCGACATGCAGCCGAGCGGCACATTTACCTGTAGCGAGCCACAGGTCAATCAACTCCAGCACAATATCGCCTGGGGCTTGCGCGGCAATTTCCTCGATGTGCCGACCGACTGCCCGCAACGCGATGAGCGGCTGGGATGGACGGGCGATGCGCAGGTCTTTATCCGCACCGCGACCTTCAACATGGATGTGGCCGGCTTTTTCAACAAATGGACGCGCGACCTCGAAGATAGCCAGCACGAAAATGGTGCGTACCCGAGCGTCTCGCCCTATCCACGCGCCTTCCCGCTCTGGGATGGTGGCCCGGCCTGGGCCGATGCTGGCATCATCGTGCCGTGGGTGCTCTACCAGGTCTACGGCGACGTGACGCTGCTCGCCGCGCGCTACGCCTCGATGCAGCGCTTTATCGCGTATCTCGAAGCGACATCGAGCGATCTCATCCGCGTCGATGAAGGGTATCAGGGGTTTCGCGGATTTGGCGATTGGGTGGCGATGGATCCGGGCACGCCGCCGCACCTGATCGGCACCGCGTTCTTTGCGCACAGCGCCGGGTTGCTGGGGCAGATCGCCGGCGTGCTGGGGCAC
>JAYUYF010000265.1:0-4675 GCA_043752605.1 Roseiflexaceae bacterium | reverse complement strand
CCGCGTGCCTGCGCCCGTACCCGACCTGGCACCATCTGCGCTCGTTGCGCCCGATCCGGCGGTCGTGCCCCTGCCTGGCATCGTGCCGACCGTGGATCCGGTCGGGCCGCAGGTCGGGACGACCCTGGATTTGGGCGATGCGCCGCTGGTGGTCGGCGTCGCGGTACCCGTGACCCTCACCGTGGATCTCGCGCCCGGTGCCGCGGTCACCGATCTCGCCGTGGAACTCCCGGTGCTGCCGGGCGTGCTGTGGAGCACGAAGGTCCAGCTGACCACCGGTGCATTCACCGTGGATCGCCGCACGCTGCGCTGGCAGATCCCGGCGTTACGCGCGCCCGCAACGGCGACGCTGGTCACCATGCTGGAGATTACCCAGCCGCAGCCGGATGACGCCCTGATTATCCCGCTCACAACGAGCGCGCGGGAATTTACCCCAAGCACCACCACTGCCGGCGCGATCGTCCGCGCTGCGGCGACCGCGCAGGACGCGCGGATTGCGCCGAATGGCGCGACGATCACCAGCGCCGATGGGGCATTCACGCTCACCGTGCCGAAGGGCGCGACCGATACCCCCCTGACGATTACCGTACAACCACACGCTGCCGCGCGGGCCGTGGCTGCGCGGGGCGGTCCGCCCGTGCCGACGATCACCCACACACCCAACGGACGCGCCACCTTTGGGGTCATCCACCTCGATGCCGTCAGCGATCAGGGCCGTGCGGTGACGACCTTCCGCGCGCCGCTCACCATGACCATGACGTACACGGATCGGCAACTGGCGGCGTTGGGCATCCCAGAAGCCGATCTCACGTTCTTCTGGTTCGACCCGAAACTGGCTGACTGGGTGCCGCTCGCCACGCGCGTGGATCCGAGCACCCATACGGTCAGCGCGCAGACCGACCACTTCAGTGGCTATACGCTCGCCGATGGACGCAGCCCCTCGACCGCCTACGTGCCCGCGCTGGAAGGCTGGCAAACGGATGGCCTCACCGGCGCGGCAAGCTATTCCATGGCGATTGACGTGCCGCAGGGGCCGGGTGGCCTCGCTCCACAGCTCGCGCTCAGCTACAGCAGCGGCAGCCTCGACGGCTCGCCCACCAAAGAGCGGCAGGCGAGCTGGGTGGGCCTCGGCTGGTCGCTGGATACCGGATCCATCGAGCTGGTGAAGCAGGGCTGGTGTAGTTTCGCAAAGGACTACATGACCATGGCCTTTGGTGGTCGCAGCTATACGATGGTGCGCGGCCCGGCACTGATTTCGCCGCCGCCATCGAGCAACCACTACGATAACTGGGAGTGGGTCTCGACCGACGAGAACTACGCGCGGGCGCGCTATATCATCACCCAGCCCGGCGTCGGTGCGGGGGGCGGCGCTGGCTACTGGGACGTCCGCACTGCGGACGGGATGCGCTACACCTTTGGCAATGTGGCTCCGAGCACACTCGCCGATGCGGCTGTCTGGTGGGGGTGGACCGGGGCAGAATGTGTCCCATCGACCGCTCAGTTCGCGCAACAGTATCGGTGGATGCTCAAAACCGTGGAAGATCCGTCGGGCAACCAGATCACGTACTCCTACTACCGCGAATCGCACGTCACCTCCTTCTGGACCGTGCATCCGGCGATCTATCCGACCACGATCACCTGGGGTGGCAACCCGTCGCAGGGGCAACCCGACCGCTTCAAAGTGACGTTCGCCATGGCCACCCGCCGCAGTGACGGTTCGCTGCTGAAGAGTGGCGTTGAGGATATGGAATGGGAGCACGCTGAGCAGCAGATGGGGCAACCGCTCGGTGCGCCGCACGAGACGCGCAAACTCACCAGCATCCAGGTCGCGGTGGATGTGCCGGGCCTCGGCTGGCAGCAACTGCGGGCGTACGGTTTCTCGCAGAACTACAGTTTGTACAGCGATGCATGGAGCTGCAGCGGCACGTGTACGGACACGAGCACCAACTATAGCGCCGATCCGGGCTACCGGAAACTGACGCTGACGGGTATCACGCGCGCGGGCGCCGGTGGGGCCACGCTCCCGCCGATTACGTTCACCTACGGCACCAATCGCGGCAACAGCCGCCACGCCAACGGCGGCTGGAACCGGCTGGTGGGGGTCAACAATGGGCAGGGTGGCACGATCGCGTTCGCGTATCAGAATCTGGCGCAGGTGCTGCAGGATACCGGGCAGACCTACCACAACACCTTTATCAACCGCCACCGGGTGACCAGCCGCACCATCCAGGACGGTCAGGGCAACACCACGGTGATCACGACCAGTTATGGTCAGGCGTTCATGAACTCGCTGGGTACCGCCAACGGTGGGCGCGGTCCGAGTACGCACCCGACCAGCGCGACGCTCTACTATGCCTGGCGCAAAGGCTATGCGGACAACACCAACACCGGCCGCGCCGCAGCAATGGGCACGCTGGCGAGCAAAGAGGAGCGCGAGTTCCAGGGCTACGATCAGACCCAGGAGATCGTGGTCTCCAACGGCGCGACGCTGGCAAAAACCACGACCTTCTACCGGGTGGGCGATGTCGGGTGTACGCCGATTACATGGTATTACGTCATTGAGGACAATGGCTGTTATATCACCCTGCGCAACCGGCATTTCCTCAAGGGCAGTGTCTGGCGCGTGGAACGGCGTGATGGGGACAATCGGCTGCTGACGGCGACGAACACCACCGAGACGGTGGCATCGCCGCGCTGGACGGATGCGGGCAACCCGAATGACGCCTGGCAGATTGGGTATACGGAGGTGCCGTATCGTGGGCTGTGGCGCGCGTGGACTTATGCGAGCGAGACCGCCGAGCAGGTGTACGAGGGGAATGTTACGCCGCGCACGCGCCGGACGGAGTATCAGTACAACCCGGCGTTCCAGCCCGGCGGCACGCAGTACGGCAACCGGACGCACGTGCGCGAGTTCGATGACCAGAACGCCCTGTACCGGGTCAGTGAAACGACCTACACCGGACGGAACGAGGCAAGTATCTATCTGCTCGACCGCCCAATTTTGCAGACGACGCGCGATGCCAACGGGGCGGCGCTCGCCATGGCGGCGACGTTCTACGATGGCAGCGGGTACAACTGGCCTGGCACGCGCGGGCTCCCGACCCGCCAGGTACGCTATCTGGGACTCCCCTACGCAGGATCGGCACCGACGCCCGGCAATCCGTATGTGCTGAGCGGCGTCGATACCACCACGACCTATGATGCACGCGGCAACATGCTCACCACCAGCACCTATCCGGGAATGAGCACGCGTACGTGGGATGCCAACGGAACGGTGACCTATAGCGCCCCAAGCGGCACGCCGCGCACCACCACGACCACCTACGATTCGACCTTCCAGCTGTACCCGGCCACGATCACCAATCCGGCAAACCACGTCGAGTCGGCCACGTTCCACTCGCTGTTTGGCGTGCCGATCCGCGTCTCCGGGCCGAACGTGGATCCGCTCAGTGCGCGCGACTGTGCCAGTACCGGAGCCTATACGATTCCGCTGACCGAAGAGACCACCTGTGCGTACTACGATGGCTTTGGACGGCTCCTCCATCTCGTGCAACCGGGCAATGGCTACCTTGCACCGACGACGCAGCTCACCTATCGGGACGATCTGATTCCCGTACGTGCGACCGTGGAGGAGCGCGGCGATGGGGGTGACGGCGTGCGCTCGACGCATACTTTCTACGATGGGCTTGGGCGCGCGTTCCACACCCAGCGCGAAGCGGCGGCTAGTGGGGCCGCCTGGATTCTGACCGACACGCGCTACGACGGCCTGAACCGCGTGTCGTCCACGTCGCAGCCGCGCCTGCACGCGGCGCACACCAATAATCTGCCCGTCGCACCGGGGAGTCTGCATGTCCCAACCACCACCAGCTACGATGCGCTCGGGCGCGTGCGTGAGGTCTACCGCAACGGGGCGCGCCAGGTGCGCAACGACTATGAACTGCCGACGTGGAGTGGCACGCAAATCTCGACCTATGATGCGCTAAACCACCGCACGACCACCACGTTCGATGCCTTCGGACGGCGGCGCGATGTCATCCTCTATCAGGGCAACGGCGGCAGCGAGGGCGGCTACGTCCAGCTCGGCTTCAGCACCTATTGGTACAATGCGCGCGATAATCTCGTCACCGTGGTCGACCCACTGGGCAACACCACCAACATTGGCTACGACAGCCTGAACCGCAAAGTCTGGCTGAGCGACCGGGATACCGGGTTCTGGCAGTACACCTACCATCCGAGTGGCACGCTCGCGACGCAGATCGACGCCCGCAACGTAACCACGACGCTGACGTACGATGTCCGCGATCGCATCACGAGCAAGCACTGGAACGACGGTACCCCGCAGATCTGGTGGGGCTACGATGAACTGAGCGTGGGCGGTGTCGCAACAGGCCAGCGCACGTCCGAGTGTACGAACAACAGCGGGGCAGGGTGCCAGCACTGGCGGCAGTGGAAATACGATGCGCGCGGCCGCGTGACGCACGACGGGCAGGCCGAGAGCGGGCAGAGCTACGATCAGTATTTCAGCTACGACAGCGCCGATAAGCTGCGCACCACCACCGCCGTGCAGGCTAGCGACGTGCAGACCACCAGCTACGACGGCGCGTGGCGGCCCACGACCCTGCACAGCAGCGTGGTGGGCACCCTGGTCAGTAACGCGCAGTATACGGCGTATGAT
>JAYUYF010000264.1:0-11045 GCA_043752605.1 Roseiflexaceae bacterium | reverse complement strand
TGGGCGGCGGCAATAGCGCGCTGGACGAGAGCCTGTTCTTGACGCGTTTTGTGACCGAACTGGTGATCGTCCATCGCCGCGATTCGCTGCGCGCGGATCAGGTACTCCAGGATCGGGCGTTTAGCGACCCGAAGATCCGCTTTGTGTGGGATTCGGCGGTCGAGGAGATCACCGGCGATGCAAAGGTGGCGGGTGTGCGGATTCGCAATCTGAAGACGGGCGAGGTCACTGATCTCGACACGCAGGGTGTGTTCCCGTATATTGGTCACGTGCCCAACACGCGGATCTTCACCGGTGTGCTGGATCTGGATGAGAACGGCTACATTCTGGCGGATGAGCGCACGCGGACGAAGATCCCCGGCGTGTTTGCGGCCGGCGATGTTGTCGATCACGTCTACCGTCAGGCGATCACCGCTGCGGGCGAGGGCTGCAAGGCGGCGATGGAAGCCACCTGGTTCTTGGCGTCGCAGGAGCACGAGGCCCGGCAGCAAAACATCGTCGCCGCGTGGTGATGATGCCGCGCGAGTCGCCATACCCGTTGGTTGCAATCGAGGTTGCGCGGCAATTGATCACCGCGCAGCTGTCGCCGCTGGCTACCGAGATGATCGATATCCGTCATCCCGCTGCGCTGGATCGTGTGCTTGCGGAGGATATTGTGGCGGCGGCCGCGATCCCGCCGGCCCCACGCAGCGCGGTGGATGGCTACGCGCTGCGCGCCGCTGATGGTCTCGCGCCACGCCAGGTGATCGGCGAGATCACCGCAGGCGGGGCACAGCTTCCGGCGCTCCAGCCGGGGCAGGCGGCGCGGATCATGACCGGCGGTCTGGTGCCGCCTGGTGCCGATGCGGTTGTGATGGTCGAGCAGACGCTGGAGGCCGATCTCACATTGACGCTCCAGCGCGCCGCGCCGCGCGCGGGTGAGGCGATTCACACCATCGGCCAGGATCTGGCGGCGGGTGAGGTGGTATTGCGGCGCGGCGACACATTGACCTATGCGGCGATCGGGTTGCTGGCGACGATCGGCTGTGTGCAGGTGCTGGTCGCGCGCCGCCCGCGTGTGGCGGTGCTGGCCACCGGCGATGAAGTGTATGAGCCCGATGCTGATCCCGGTGCTGGTGGGGTGCGTGATAGCAACCGCTATGCGCTGCTGGCGGCGGCGCGTGCAGCGGGTGCTGAGACAATCTCGCTGGGTATTGCGCGTGATGATCTGGCAGTGCAGCGTGCGGCAATCCAGGACGGCCTGGCGCGTGCCGATGTGCTGATCACCAGCGGTGGAGTCTCGATGGGTACGCGCGATTTGATTA
The DNA here is from genome assembly GCA_043752605.1 of Roseiflexaceae bacterium. Classification (GTDB taxonomy): domain Bacteria; phylum Chloroflexota; class Chloroflexia; order Chloroflexales; family Roseiflexaceae; genus JAYUYF01. The sequence continues at coordinate 9,741 of JAYUYF010000264.1, read as the reverse complement.
AGCCATTGCTCGCTGAACTTGGTACCGTCCATTTTGGGCGGGTAGCGTTCAAGCCGGGCAAGCCAACCATGTTTGCGACCGTCGAGCTGCCTGCCGGGCGGCGGCTGGTCTTTGGCCTGCCGGGCTACCCGGTCTCATCGCTGGTATCGTTTGAGGTATTTGTGCGCCCGGCGCTACGGCGGCTCCAGGGTGATCGCACGCCCGAGCGACCACTGGCGCGCGTACAATTATGCGCGCCAATCATGCCATCTGCCGACCGGCCAGAATACCAGCGCGCGGTTGTCAGCTTCGCGGATGGCCAGCTGGTGGCGCGCAACACCGGTGCACAGGGTAGCAGCCGGTTGCTCTCGCTACGCGATGCCAATGCGTTGTTGATCGTACCGGCCGGTATACAGCGGCGCGAGTCGGGCGAAATGCTGGATGCGTTGCTCACCGCGCCCGTGCGTGAAGATACGGCGTAGCATTGACAGATACCCCCGAACCATCTACAATGTCGTGAGGATCGGGGCGTAGCGCAGCCTGGTAGCGCACCTGAATGGGGTTCAGGAGGTCGCTGGTTCAAATCCAGTCGCCCCGACCAGCATTATGCACTCTGCGGCAGAGCATCGTATGATATACGGTGCTCTGCTTTTTATTATGTTTGCCACCGCTTGACGGCTAGGATATAATCACACAAGAGGTTTACGCGGATCGAGCGTTCTCTCCTCTTGATCGCTGATCCTGCGCTCCCCATCCGTAAAGGATTACACTTTCTGGTACGCACGTGATATGGCACCCGGAGGCATGAGATGGCAAGCATGAGCCTGCAAGAGGCCCTCGACAGAGCGCGGCGATGGCTCGAAAATAATGAGATTGAGCGCGCAACCGGGCTGAGCCAGCATATTCTTGAGCAGTATCCGAGTACGATCGAGGCGCATCGTATTCTGGGCGAAGCGTGTTTGGCTGAGCGTCGGCTTGATGCGTCGCAGGCGGCGTTCGAGCACGTCCTTGCGATCGATCCCGAAAACATCCCGGCGCACGTCGGGCTGGGGATTGTATTCGAGCGGCGGCAAAAGATTGAGCGCGCAATGGTCGAGTTCGAGCGCGCATTCGAAATCAAGCCCGACCTCCCCGAATTGCGCAGCCAGTTGCTGCGCCTGTACAGTGAGGCGTGGGGTGGTGATCAGGCCAAATTGCGGCTGAGCCGTGCCGGGCTGGCGCGTATGTATGCTCGTGGGCATATGCTCTCGCAGGCAATCGCCGAATTTCGCCAGGTGACGGAAGCGCACCCCGATCGGTACGATGCACAGGTCGCCCTTGCGGAGACACTGTGGCGCAACGATCAGGAGGACGACGCGGCTGATCTGTGCCGCCGCCTGCTGCAAAAACAGCCCGCGATGCTCAAGCCAAACTTGCTGCTTGGCTACATTGAGTTGCACGCGGGTCGTGTCGAAGGTGAGCGCTACTGGCGCGCCGCACGTCAGGCCGATCCGGGCATGCAGATGGCGCGCACGCTGTTTGCGACCCTGCCCGATGTTGCTGAGGAGCCGCTGACGTTGCCCGAGTGGGACGAGATCGCCTGGCGCAACCGGCGTGCTGCCCAGGTCGAGGAGCCCGAGCTCGTCGGTTCGACACGCGCGATGGAATCGCACGCAGTGACGCCCATCGCTGTTGTCACGGTGCCGGTCATCGCCGTGCCGGCTGTCGCAGCGGTCTCCCAAAGCTCGAGCGATGATTTCCTCGCGCAGTTGCTGGCGCTTGAATCGCCGCCGCTGGCCACACAGCCACCGCAGCAGCCCAAGGCGAGCAGCGATTTTGTCTTTGATGACCTGGTCGATACGACGTCCATTAGCCGAACGGCGGCTGTGGCTGCACCCGATCTGTCACCTGAGGAGGAGGCATCGCTGAGCGATTTGCCGCCATTCTCGCTGGCCGATCTGGGTCTTTCTGATCGTGAGATTGCCGCGCTCAACGCTGCCGAGACTGAGCCAGCGTCTGCACCCGAGCCGCTGCGCATAGAGCGGGCAGTCACGCCACCTGTGGTGGTCGATGAGTCGATCACCGACATCGGCGCGGCGATCGAGTCGGGTACCCTGGCACCGTTTTCATTTGCTGATCTTGGTCTGACAGATGAAGAGATCGCCGCACTCAGTGGTTCCGAGCCGATGACCCCCGCCTTGATCGAGGCTGTATCCCCACCACCGGTTGTGACGCCACCGGTAGTGATTGATGAGTCGATCACTGATATTGGCGCGGCGATCGAGTCGGGTACGCTGGCGCCGTTCTCGTTTGCTGATCTTGGTCTGTCGGATGAGGAAATCGCCGCGCTCAACGCCGCTACGGAGGCCCCGGCGACGTCCGTGATCGAGACGGCACAGGCTGCCGAACAACCGGCAATGCTCGATTCGATCACCGATATTGGTGCGGCGATCGAGGCGGGTACGTTGGCACCGTTCTCGTTTGCTGATCTTGGCCTCTCGGATGAGGAAATCGCCGCGCTCAATGCGGCCACGGATGCACCGGCCGCTCGTGCCAGCACAATTGACAACGACACCGAGGCGGTGCCATTTTCGCTCGCCGATCTTGGTATTGATGAAGACATGACCGTCACGCCCAAGCAGGCTTCGGCGCGCGCGGCCGCAGCTGAGACGATCTCACCCGAGCTGGCACCATTTTCCTTTGAATCGATCGAGTCGATCGATGATGATGATCCGTTTGGCGAATTGCCAGCCGCGCTTCAGCCATTTTCGCTCGACGAAATCGGGGCTGATGTGGCCGCCTCGAACGCGTTCCTTCCCGGCAGCCTGGGCTCATCGCTCGTGCGGCCACGCGAGGACGATAGTGAGGCGCTCAATCTGAGCTGGCAGGAGCCCGGCTCGCGGCTCGGATCAAGCCTGGTGCGCCCACCAATCGACCCAACCCCTAGCGATGAACCATCGCTGTTCGACAAGCTCAGCGCGCGGCGCGCGACGGGCGAACTGCCGCCGTTGCCGACCGAGGTTGCGGAAGATGGGTTGGGCGAAGAAGAGCATCTCGGGCTGTTTTCGCTCGATAATGTCTTGTTGCGCGAAGATGCCAGCGACGAGGCGGATACGACAGCAGCAACGCCCGACGTCACCGCGCCCGATACGATTCGTTCGGTGGTGATGGATGTGCCGCAGCCGTTTTCGCTCGATGATCTGGGGCTTAACGCAGAGGAGATGGCCGCGCTGGGGCTGGCTACCCTGCCCGTTGTGTCCGCCGCGCAGCCGGTGGCAGCTGAGACAGAGATGTTCTCGCTCGCTGATCTGGGCATCGCCGATGATCAGCCCGCTGTAGCTGCTGAACGCGAGATTACCAGTATCGAGGCGGCGATCGAATCGGGTGAACTCGCGCCGTTTTCGTTTGCTGATCTTGGTCTTTCGGATGCAGAGGTTGCTGCGCTGGGTCTGACCTCAGAGCCACCAACTGCACCGGCAACGCCTGCTGCGGCTGACGACGATGAGTTTGCCGATTTCGCCGCATCGTTGACGCCGTTCTCCTTTAGTGACCTCGGGCTCGATGATGACTCGACAACCGTCGCACCGGGTGACAGTGACGATGCCCTCAATGTAACGCCGTTTTCGCTAAACGATCTCGGTCTTGAGGAAGACACCGACAGCGAGATCGATCTCGGCTCGCGCCTGGGGCTCACTGAAGAGGAACTTGAAGGTCTTGAGAGCGGGGGTGACGTCAACTGGGCGGCGGGGGTGACGCCGACACCGGCATCATCGGCCAGCCCGGAGACGACACCGCCAGATCACTACGAAGGATCGGGTGACGCGGCACTGGATCGGCTGATCATGCTTGGGCAGGTCCAAGGTCAGGTCGACATCTCCGACATTATTGCGGCTGTCGAGCACCCTGAAGAGAACGCGGAGCGGATCGAGTACATTGGTGCTCAGTTGCACATCAGCGGGATCGCGATCTTTGATGGCGAAGAACTGATCGACATGGATGCGGAGGCTGTCGATGAACCCGAGCCTGCTGCCAGCACACCGTATCTTCCTGAGCCAGTGTTCGAGACCCCAGCGTCCGATATGGTGCTCGAGCCGTTCTCGCTTGGCGATCTGGGGTTGCTCGATGATCTCGATACACTTCCTGCAGCAGCGCCACAGCCGGTGGCTGCGCCGAGTGCCACAGAAGAGATCGCAGCGCTCGAGCCGTTCTCGCTGGCTGAACTCGGGCTGACCGATGATGAGATCGCGATGCTTTCGGGCGGTGCGCCGATGTCCACGCCGGCAGCCGCAAGCAGTAGTCCGATCGAGTCAGTCTCACTCGACGCGCTCGGTCTCGATACTACACCAGCACCGGTGACGCCCGCGCCGTTGGCTGCACCGCCCAGAGTTGCTGCGCCCGTCGCCGTTCCGGCGGCGGTGCTACCGCCGCCGCGGATTATCAGTGGCGTCAGCACAACTTTCGCCGGTTTTGTTGCACAGGTCGAGCAGGATCCAGAGAATATCATCCTGCGGCTCTCGGTCGCACGCGCCGGTATGCAACTCGGCGAAGGTGAGATTGGCCTGCGGTTGTACCGCGATCTCATCCGTCGTGGAGCAATGCTGGAAGATTTGACGATTGATGTCGGCGAGTTGGTGGAAGAAATCGACGATATCGCGATAGTGCGCCGATTGTACCGGATCCTTGGTGATGCATACACACGCCAGGGTCGTATTGATGAAGCGATGCAGGCATTTGCCGCGAGCCGCGCCTAGCAGCGCCGAACGCCCGGGTCGTCCGAGCGTTTATATGCTCCAGAGTTGATGGGAGAGCACTATGCGGCGGATCGTCGAGGATCTTATTCGTATCGATGGTGTTATCGGTAGCATACTCGTCGGCAAAGATGGGCTGGTGGTTATCAGCACGCTGATGGAAGACGAGGATGCCGAAGTGCTCGGCGCAATGTCAGCGGCGGTGTTTGGCGAAATCGACAAAGCGACGAAGCGTATTGGGGTTGGCACGCTGGTCGATACGATCATCGATGCTGAGAATGGCTCGATCTTGATGTTGGAGAACCGCGACCTGATCCTGGTCGTCGTCACCCGGCGAATGGTCAACCTGGGGCTGGTTAAGATGGAGATGCGGCGTGCGTCGCGTCGTATTGCCGAGATGGTACCAAGTTAGCTGAGAGAGAGAAGAGAGAATGGAACGCTCATTAGTTATCCTCAAGCCTGATGCCGTACAACGCGGGTTGGTCGGCCCGATCCTTGCGCGCCTCGAGCAACGCGGTCTGCGCTTTATCGGCTTGAAGATGATGCGCATCGATGATACCCTGGCGCGCTCGCATTATGCAGTCCATGCCGAGCGGCCATTCTTCGCCGGTCTGGTCGCGTACATTGCTTCTGGGCCGGTCGTGGTGATTGCGGTTTCGGGCAACAATGTGATCGAGAGTATCCGCGCGATGGTCGGTGTGACAAATCCCGTCAAAGCTGCGCCAGGCACGATCCGCGGCGATTTTGCGCTCGATATCGGTCGCAATTTGATCCACGCTTCGGATTCCCCCGAAAACGGCGAGCACGAAGTCACGATCTTTTTCCAGCCCGAAGAGCTGGTAGAGATGACGCGCAGCAACGACGCCTGGATCTACGAGTAGCATACCACTCGACGAGTATTGGACAGGTAACCTGCAACGCCGGGCTGCAACTTTTTTGTGCGGCCCGGCGTATTTATCATATGCGGCAAAGAATACGTCACACCGTGTGGCGTGGGGCCGGGGGAGTGTCGGTTGGCCGAGCCATCTGCAGAGATTGTCCAGCGTGCCCAGCAGGGTGATCCCGAAGCGCTGACCCAGCTGATCATCAGCCAGCAACATTATGTGTACAGTATTTCGATGAGTGTGCTGCGCAATGCTGAGGACGCAGCCGACCTGACGCAGGAAGCTTTTGTGCGCCTGATGCGTGTGTTGCCGCAGTACAGCGGTGAGAGCCGCTTCACGACGTGGTTGTACCGGATGGTGGTCAATCTTGGTCGTGATGAGTTGCGGCGGCGCGGGCGGCGTGTGCAGGTGGTGACCCCTGCCGAAGATGATGACCTCGATCCGCTATCGCTGGCCGCCGATGAGGATCGTACGGGCGATCCGCTCCGGGCACTCGAACTAGGTGAAACACGCGGCGAGGTGCGCCGCGCACTCGAACAGATCGAGGATCATTATCGGCTGGCGCTGACGCTGTACTACTTTGACGATCTGAAGTACACCGATATCGCTGAGGTGCTCGGGTTGCCGCTCAACACGGTCAAGAGTCATATTCGGCGTGGCAAGGAGCGGCTACTGCAGTTGCTCGAAGCGGAGGATACACCGCAGCCGCTGCGCGCACGCGAGGTGGCTGCGCCACAACCAGCACCGCGTAGCCAGCCGCCAGCGCCACGCATCGGGCTGCTGACACGCGTGCGGGGAGTATAACCTATGACGTGCAACGATGTTTCGACAAAGATCGCCGTGGGTGATCTCGATGCTGCTGCTCACGCACACGTTTTGGCATGTGCCCAGTGCGCCAGCTATGCACAGCGCAACGCGCAGGTTGACCGTAGTCTGCGGGATGAGTTGTTGCTGGTGGCACCCACCACGCTGACGCTCCAGTTGCTGGCGCTCGCGCATCGCGGCGTCGGCAAGACGCATCCGGTCGGGCGCGTACTCGTCGCGCTGACGCTGATCCTTGTTGGCGCGGTGACGCTGCTCGCCGGGCGGCTCGTGGGGCTGCTACTTGCACAACTGGGTATCAGTGACCCGGCGGGCGAGGTGCTTGCTCAAATTTCACAGGCACTGAATGTGCTTACGCTGAGTCCACAATCGCTCCAGATACTCTACACCGTGCGCGATGCCGCGATCTGGCTGCTGGTCACCGCGACCGCGTGGACGGTGGCCGATCAGAGCGGGCGTACGCTCAAGCAAACATCCACCGCATAGCGCCTTGGTATTTACGCGCTGGTGCAGTTCTCCAAAAGGTGGCACCGCCGCTCCCCTCACCCGCGACCCCTCTCCCAGAACGGGAGAGGGGAGCAAAAGACAGGGCGGTCAGGTAGATGCGAACTGCACTAGCGCTTGATCTGGAAGGCTGACATGCCGGCGTACACTGCCGCATCGCCAAGCTCTTCTTCGATCCGCAGCAACTGATTGTACTTGGCGATCCGGTCGCTACGCGCAGGCGCTCCGGTCTTGATCTGGCCAGCGTTGGTCGCGACGACCAGGTCGGCAATCGTCGAATCTTCGCTCTCGCCCGAACGATGCGAGATCACGGCCGTCCAACCCGCGCGCTGCGCCATATTGACCGCACTGAGGGTCTCGGTGAGCGAGCCGATCTGGTTGAGCTTGACCAGGATCGAGTTGCACGACTTCTCGCTGATCGCGCGGGCGAGACGTTTGACGTTGGTCACCAGGAAATCGTCGCCCACCAGCTGAACTTTGTCGCCGATACGGGCGCGCAGTTGTTGCCAGCCCTCCCAGTCATCTTCGGCCAGGCCATCTTCGAGCGAAATCAGCGGGTAACGGGCGGCGATGTCGACCCAGTAATCGATCATCTCGGCGGTAGTAAGCGAACGGTTCTCGCGCGCCAGATGATACTTGCCGTCCTGATAAATTTCGGTCACCGCCGGATCCATCGCCAGCATGATCTGCTCACCCGCTGTGTAGCCTGCGCGGTCGATCGCCTCCATGATGACTTCGAGCGCGGCTTCGTTGGTCGGCAGGCTGGGCGCAAAGCCACCCTCATCGCCGACGTTGGTGTTCTCGCCGCGATCGTGCAAGACTTTCTTGAGCGCCTGGTAAATCTCGGCACCCCAGCGTAGCCCCTCGCGGAACGTCGGCGCGCCGACCGGCATGACCATAAACTCCTGAAAATCGGTGCTATCGTGCGCGTGTTTGCCGCCATTGAGAATATTCATCATTGGCACTGGCAATACGTGCGCGTGGACGCCGCCGAGGTAGCGGTACAGCGGCAGGCCAATCGCAGCCGCCGACGCGCGGGCGCACGCCAGCGAGACACCCAGAATCGCGTTTGCACCAATATTGCTCTTGTGCTCGGTACCATCGAGCGCGATCAGCGCCGCATCGATCCCGATCTGGTCGGCGGCATCAAGGCCGATCAACGCCTCGGCGACCGTGCCATTGACGTTCTCCACCGCCTTGAGCGTGCCCTTGCCACCGTAGCGTGATTTGTCACCATCGCGTAGTTCCAGCGCCTCGTGCGCGCCCGTCGAAGCGCCGGACGGGACGATCGCGCGGCCGATGTCGCCGCTCTCAAGCTGGACATCGACTTCGACCGTCGGGTTGCCGCGTGAGTCGAGCACTTCACGGGCGACGATGTCGGCGATTGTGGTTGCCATGTTGTTCACTCCAACTACTCTTTCTCAGTACTCCAGAACCGGGTATCGTTGTGTACGAGCCCCAACATATCGTACAGCCGATCAAAATCGACGCTGGCATCGAGCAGGCGTGCGATATGTTCCATCTGATCACGCTGGGTGATTCGCACGTTGCCAAAAATCTGACTGGCGCGATCCACCGTGCTGAGCGTATCATCGGGGACACAGATGATCGGCACACCAGCCGCCTCGGCGCGGTCGATCACCTGTGGCGATGGGCGCGTGTTGCCCGTCAGGATCAGTAGCGCCGTCGAAGTCTCGAGCGCCGCGAGCTGCAGATCGTCACGGTCACCGCCGGTGATCACGGCTTGTTGATCGTTGCGGGCAAAATAGATGCGGGCGTGCTCGACACCCATCGCACCGACGCTGAGCGATGCCACCGAACGCATCTTCCAGGCGGCGCTACCAATATACTGACCGCCGAGGTAGGTATGCATATCGGCGACGGTCGTTTGTGCGAGCCCGGCATCATCTGCCAGCACACCAAACACCGCGATGCCACGCCCCTCGAGAAACGGCGTCAGCCGCTGGCGCACGTGATCTTGTTGTGTTGGTTCGACCTGGTTGAGCAGCACACCCAGCAGCCGATCGCCAAGCCGTTGCTGGAGCAGCAAAATCGCATCAAGCGCACGCAATTCTTTGTAGCGCACCACCAGCAGCACGGGCGCATCGAGTGCTTCCACTACCTGCTCCATCGCCAGATCGAGCAGCGCGCCCTCCTCGGGCGTGTCAGTGCCTTCGAGCACGACAAGGTCACAGTCGCGGCTGATCGCAGCAAACGCTTCGCGCAACCGCCGTGCGCCCTCAGGGAACTGCTCGCGCAGCACGCGCTCGGCCATACTGCGTGTGTAATGCACCGGCACGACGCGATCGAGCGGGTGGTTGAGTTGAAACTGCGCGACGATAAATTCGGCATCAGCATCGCGCATGTCATCGTCAGTCGGGCGCAGGCGGGTGGCAACCGGCTTCATGTAGCCGATCGTGTGGCCATCGCGGCGCGCGCGATCGAGCACACCGATACAAACGGCGCTCTTGCCAGCGAACATCTCGGTCGACGCCACGTACAGGCTTGCCAACACGCCCTCGCTTCCCTTACTGTGCTGCTACTATACTCCACAAGCGGCACACGGGCAAGGTGGATCAGGGCAAAAACAGATTGCCGGGAGCTTCGGCGATCGTCTCCTGGAATGACCAGATTAGCAGTCCTGCCGTCCGCTCCGCGACGGCGACGCGCAACGCGGTGGCGAGATCACGCCGGAGCCCTGCGGCATCACGCGTGGCCGCTGCATCGCTCGGAAACCCCAGTTCGGTGATCACAATCGGGCGCGGCGGTATGCCCACCTGGAGTTCAGTAATCGCGCGGCGCAGATCTGCGGGGAACCCTTTGCC
>JAYUYF010000263.1:0-1759 GCA_043752605.1 Roseiflexaceae bacterium | reverse complement strand
CCGGGATATAGCGCAGCGCCATCGTAAACAGCGCATAGCCGCCCAGCGTTGGCACCAGGCCCAGCAGCGCGAGCAATGCCCAGTTCTCGGCACTACCCACCGCGAAAATCTCCGTCGGTGCGACGATAAGATTGAGCGCGAGGAGCGTGAGCGAGCCAAACAGCATGGTGAAGCCGAGGCTGGCGATCGGGTTGATCGTCGTCACCGCGCGCTGGTTGAACAGCACATAGATCGTGTGCGTCAGCGCGCTCAGGATTCCCACCACCGCGCCCAGCCAGTTGAGCCGCAACACGGCCGGGTCGTAGACGCGCACCACCAGCGCAAGCCCCAGCAACGCCAACACCAGCGCCGCCACCTGTGCCGCGCCGAGCCGCTCACCATCGAACAACCAGCCCGCCAGCGTCACGAATGCGGGATACAGGTAGATCAACACGACCGCCACCGCCGCGCCGTTGAGCGCCACCGACCAGACCCAGATCGCGTGGTAGATCCCCACTGCAACGACGCCGGTGATCACCAAACCGCGTAGCTCTATGCGGCCAAGCCGCAGTGCCCTGGGGCGCAATGCTCCCACGACGCCAAGGCACGCCAGCGCCACAAATACATCGCGCCACAGTGCCAGCGGCAGCCGTGGCACTCCCCGGTCGAGTAAGTAGCCAATCAGCGGCGCGGTGCCCGCCCAGAGCGCCGCCGCAGCCAGACAGAGAAGATACCCGTTGCGGGTGCGTGGTGTCATTGGGATGTTCTCGTTTGGCGGCGATACAGAAGCCTCATTGTATCGTTTTATCAGCAATTGTCGAGGGACAATCGGCGCATGGCGTGGGGGAACAACTCGCGCTTGACTCTGGTTTGCGCTGTGGTAAAATCGGCTGCATACGTATGCAGTGATGTCACAGATGCGAGGATGCATGACCGAGCGCGGCTCTCCACCCCACCCGATCGTCACCGACGCGCAGATGCACGCCGAACACATCGTGCGCTTCGATGCCTTGAAGCGGCGTGGCATCCCGCTGATGTTTATCGATAGCGTCCTGCCCGGCCACCAGCGCATGAATTACGCGGTGGTTGGCGACACCGCCAGCGAGAACCCGGAGTTCTCGCCCGCGATCACCACGCCGCACAAGTTTCAGATCGGCATGGGCTTTGCCGCTCCGGGCAACGGCCCGGCGTACCACACGCACGACTATGTCGAGCTGTTTCTGGTGCTCAAGGGCAAGTGGCGCTTCTACTGGGGCTACGACCCCGATCCCGCGCGCGCCTCGGGCGAGGCGATCCTGCGCAAGTGGGATATCATCACGCTGCCGCCCGGCATCTACCGCGGGTTCGAAGTGGCGGGCAAGAAGGTCGGCTGGTTCTTCGCGGTACTCGACCCGCACACCGTGTTTGCGAACAAAGACCCGATCTGGTCGCCGCACATCGAGACGCTCGCTGCACAGGCCGGTTTTCAGGCCGACGCGCACGGCAAGATGGTGCAGCCGCCCGATTACACCGCGATCCGCGATGCCCTTCGCACCCGGCTCGAAGCGCTCGAACCCCAGGTCTTTCACCCGACGACACGCACGCGCCAGCGATGATGGAGCAGCCCATGCGGAGTACTGTACGCACGCTCACCACCCACGTCGGCAGTTTGCCGCGGCCGCAGGATGTGGTCGATATGTTGTTCGCGCAGGATTCGGGTGCCGCCTACGACCAGGCAGCGTTTGACGCCACGATGCGGCGCGCGGTCGATGCGGCAGTGGCGCGCCAGGTCGCGGTGGGG
>JAYUYF010000262.1:0-1760 GCA_043752605.1 Roseiflexaceae bacterium | reverse complement strand
CCGGCATGTTCGTTAATCAATGCCTGTTTGCCGCAGGTCGTGGCGCAGCGACATCTTGTTGTCGGCTGGCAAGAACGGCTGTTCGTTCCGCTGGAAGGAGGAACCTAGCCCATGCGAGAGTTGCTCAACACGTTGTATGTGCAGAGCCAGGGGGCGGTACTGCATCTCGACCATGATGCGGTGCGAGTTGAGATCGAGCGCGAGACACGGCTACGCTTGCCGCTGCTGCGATTGAGCGGCGTGGTGCTGTTTGGCCGCGTGACCATTACACCGTATCTTATCCAGCGTTGCGCAGAAGATGGCCGCAGTGTGGTCTGGCTCAGCCAGCATGGTCGTTTCATCGCGCGCGTCGAGGGGCCAACGCGCGGCAATGTATTGCTACGACGCGCACAACATCTGGCGCTCTCCGACACCCGGCGTGCCCGCCAGATCGCGTGCCAGATCGTTGCAGCCAAATTGCAGAACAGTCGATCGTTGCTTTTGCGCAGTGCCCGCGAGACCGTAGTTGATGAGTCGCGCAGCGCCCTCAGCGATGCGGCCGCTCGGATCGCCGAGGTGCTGACACGCCTCCCGCAAGCACGGACGCTCGACGAACTGCGCGGAATGGAAGGTGATGCTGCACGGAGCTATTTTGGCGTCTTCGGTCACCATATCAAAGCCGATCAGCAGGCATTTACTATGGACGGTCGCACACGACGGCCACCGCGCGATCGGATCAACGCGGTAATTTCCTTTTTGTATGCGTTGTTGCGTGCGGAGTGCAGCGCCGGGTTGGAGAGTGTTGGCCTCGACCCACAGGTTGGCTTTCTGCACGCGCTACGCCCCGGTCGCCCGGCACTGGCGCTCGATCTGATGGAAGAACTCCGGCCTGTGATCGCAGATCGGCTCGCGCTCACGCTGATCAACAGACGCCAGCTGCAGCCAGACCACTTCGATGAACAGCCAGGCGGGGCGGTACTCCTCAATGATGCCGGACGGCGCATTGTGCTGCAAGCCTATCAAGAGCGCAAGGAGGAAGAGATTACGCATCGCGCACTCGATCAGAAGCTCCCGCTTGGCCTGCTGCCGTACATCCAGGCACGGCTGCTGGCACGGCATCTACGCGGTGATCTTGATGCATACGTGCCGTATATAAGCCGTTGATGGAGCATGTATGGAACTTCTGGTAACCTATGACGTCAACACCGAGACAGCGGCGGGGAAGCGCAGGCTGCGCCGTGTGGCAAAGGTGTGCGAGGGATACGGGCAGCGCGTACAACACTCAGTATTTGAGTGTGTCGTCAATTCAGGGCAGCTCGCACTACTGATGCATGCGCTGGGGCGTGAGATCGATAGCAGCCTCGATAGCCTGCGAATCTATGAACTACGCGAACCACGCGAAAAGCGGCTACGCGTGCTTGGCCGCGATCTGGAACACGATCAACATGATACACTCATCATATAACGCCGCTCCTAGATGTAGTATGTCTCCCGCGCGAACCTTTGATGATCGGCGATTCACGGTCAGGTTCGCGCAAAAATTAGGCATAATTGACGTGGAGAACCGCATGCACAGTGCCATCGCCCCGAGTGCTGGACAGGAAAGGAGGCGCACAGGCCGAAAATTAGCCGCAAATTTGCGCATTTCGGCTATTTAGGGGCATTGCACCCGGTGCTTGCATCGGGTGAGGATTGAAACGTGTCGTGCTGCTGCGTCTCCGTCATCGCCGCGATGATTGCACCCGGTGCTTGCATCGGGTGAGGATTGAAACGCTCGACCC
>JAYUYF010000261.1:0-4694 GCA_043752605.1 Roseiflexaceae bacterium | reverse complement strand
GCTGCGTGGCCCGGGTATCGCCGATATGACGACGCTGCACGTGGCCGATCTGCCGGCTGGCTTCTGGCAGCTGCGCGCTGATGCGATCCGCTATCCGCTCGGTTGGGATGTGATTCTGTGTGCGGCCGACACAATTGTTGGTCTGCCGCGCACGACACAGATCGTGGTGCGCTGATGGCCTACGTTGCCGCACGCGGTGGTGAAGCCGCCATCCAGCAGGCCGAGCGCCTGTATCGCTTGCTCAACGGATCATTCGACCGCGCGTTTGTCGCCATGATCGCGCGGCACATGCCGTACCTGGTCGACCGCGTGATGGGTGAGAGCTCGCTCTATGCGCCCGATCTCGCCGCGCTGGCGCTGGCGCAGACCGGTGGCGATCTGTACGAGGCGGTGCTGCTGTTGCGCGCCTACCGCTCGACCCAGCCGCGCCTGGGCTATGCCGCGCCCGTCAGTGATGCGGCTACGCTCACGCTGCGCCGAATCTCGGCCGCGTTCAAGGATATTCCTGGTGGCCAGACGCTCGGGCCGACGCTCGATTACAGCCACCGCATCCTCGATCTCGCGCTGCTCGATGGCATAGCAGCCGCGCCCGCGCCGTTCGAACTGGCGGATACACCCGCACCCGCGCAGTATCCGGCTGTCGCCAGCTGGCAACGCGCCAGTGGGCTGCTCGATCCGCTGCCGCCGCAGCCGGAGATCGACCCGGCGGCGCTGCCCGATGTGACGCGCGATGCCGTCAGCTTCCCGGTCGAACGTGCCCACCGCCTGCAGACGCTCGCGCGCGCCGATACCGGCGGGGTGCTCGCGCTCGGCTATTCGAGTATGCGCGGCTACGGCCTGATCCATCCGACCGTCAACGAAGTTCGGCTGGCGTATGCCGATGTCAACCTGCGTCATCCAATCACGGGCGAGCATTTCAGCGTCGGGCGTGTGCGCGTCAGCCAGGCCGAAGTCGTGACGACCTTTGCCGGTGGCGAGGCCAAACTTGCGCTTGGCTTTGCCGCCACGCTCGGCTGGAACGAAGTCAAGACGATCGCGGCATCGATGCTTGATCTCGAGATGGACAAGCCCGGTGGCCACCCGGCGCACGCCGAGGAATTTGTGCTGTACCACACCGAGCCGGTCGAGGCGTCGGGCTTCTGTATCCACTACAAGTTGCCGCACTATGTGACCTACAACAGCGCGCTCGATGCGATCCAGCGCGCGCGGCGGGCCACGCAATCGCCTGAGGAGCCGCCACGATGACGCTCGCCGAACTCGCCCACCCGCGTCAGGATTATAGCTACGCCTTTCTCGATGCCTTCGCCAAGCGCGAGTTGCGCCGTCGCGTGCTCAAGGCGATCGCGATCCCGGGCTATCAGGTGCCGTATGCCAGCCGCGAATTGCCGATCGCGCGCGGCTGGGGCACGGGTGGTCTGCAGGTCACGCTCGCGCTCGTCGGGCCGGGTGATACCGTCAAAGTGATCGACCAGGGCGCGGATGATTCGGTCAATGCGGCCAACCTGCGGCGCTTTGTGGCACGCATGACGGGAGTAGACACCACGACCGATACGCTGGCGGCGACGCTGATCCAGAGTCGCCACCGTGTGCCCGAAGAGCAGTTGGTGGCCGGCCAGATCCTGGTGCTCCAGGTGCCCGATCCCGAGCCATTGCGCCGCATACAACCAAATATTTCGCAGGCGCGTGAGCTGCACGCCGATGCCGATTATGCGCTGATGTGGCTCGGCCTGTACGAACAACTCGTGCGCCACCAGACGTACACCGGCGGCGCGGATTACCCGGTGCTGGTTCACGGTCGCTACGTGATGAAACCGAGCCCGATCCCGCGTTGGGACAATCCCAAACTGCATCAGGCCGCGCATCTGACGCTGCTCGCCGCCGGGCGCGAAAAGCGGTTGTACGCTGTGCCACCCTACACCGATGTGCGCCCGCTCGAATTCGATGATGTGCCGTTTGAAGTCGAAAACCAGGACGGGCGCGTCTGTGCGCAGAGCGGCGCGCGCCAGCAGTTTATGAACGAGATCCCCCAGCCCGATGGCAGTGTCAGCTATCAGGTTTCCGATACCAGCTATGCCGCGAAGCTGATCGCGCGCGCGTGCGGCGCGGATACGGCACCCGGCGCGACCTACTACGATGACGAAGGGAATTTCTACCATGCCGGATATCTCAAGCGGCGCGATGCGTGAGCCGCCGCAACTGGTGCAGACCCGCCCGCTGCTCGAAGCGCGTGGGCTGGTCAAACGCTATGGCGCGCTCACGGCGGTCGATACCGTCGATCTGACGGTGTACGCGGGTGAAGTGCTCGGTATCGTCGGCGAATCGGGATCGGGCAAATCGACGCTGCTACGGCTGCTCAATCTGGAAGAAGCACCCGAGCAGGGATCCTATCAGCTCACGATCCCGCAGCTTGCTGGCACCGAGTTGCTGACGCTCGACCGCTTCCACCGGCGCGCGGTGCGCGTGCTGCATATTGGCATTGTGTATCAGAACCCGCACGTCGGGCTGCGCATGCGTACCACCAGCGGCGGTAACGTCGCAGAGCGCCTGATCCTGGCTGGCGAACGCAGCTTTGCCGCGCTGCGCCAGGCCGCCCACGATTCGCTGACGGTCTCGGAGTTCCCTGCCGACCGGATCGATGATATGCCGGCGCGGCTCTCGGGTGGCATGCAACAACGCGTGCAACTGGCGAAAGCGATCGCGCTCAAACCTGCGCTGTTGCTGCTCGACGAGCCGACGACCGGGCTCGATGTCTCGATCCAGGCGCTGGTGCTCGATACCTTCAAACGGTTGCAACGCGAACTTGGGCTGGCGACAATCGTCGTCTCGCACGATCTGGGTGTTATTCGTATGCTGGCCGACCGGGTGATGGTCATGCGCGGCGGGCGCGTCGTCGAGGACGGCCTGACCGACCAGGTGCTCGACGACCCGCAGCATCCCTACACGCAGCAACTTGTGCACGCCAGGCTTTGAAAGGATTCGTGATGCCTCTGCTTGATGTGCGCGGTTATGCCAAGCACTTTACGATCCATGCGCTCGAACGCGACATCCCGGCCTTTGACGCGGTCTCGTTCACGCTCGAAGCGGGCGAATTTGTGCTGCTGCGCGGCCCAAACGGCGTCGGCAAATCGACCTTGCTGCGCTGCCTGTACCGCACCTACCTGCCGAGCGCGGGTGCGGCGTACTTCACCACCAGCAGCGGTGACAGGATTGATCTGGCACGCGCCGCAGATGTCGATATGCTCCAGCTGCGCCGCCACGAGATCGGCCACGTCACCCAGTTTTTGCGCCCGCGCCCGCGCGTCAGCGCGCGTGATCTCGTGGCCGAGCCGCTGCAAATCGATGGTGTGCCAGCCGCCGAAGCGCAACAGACCGCCAGCTACTGGCTCGATGCGTTTGGTCTCAAACGTGACATCTGGCAGGCCTATCCGACCACTTTTTCGGGTGGTGAGCAGCAGAAGGTCAATCTCGTGCGCGCGCTGATCCTGCCGCGCCGCCTGCTGTTACTCGATGAGCCGACCGCCGCGCTCGATGCCGGTGCGCGCCAGGCGCTGGTCGCACGGTTGCGTGAGCTCAAAGAACAGGGTGTGGCGATGCTTGGTGTCTTTCATCATCCTGAGGATGTGGCAGAACTTGTCGACCGTGAACTGGTGCTTGCGCCGCTGGCGGGTGCGCCGGCCGATCCTGAGGAGTACCGCGATGTGGCTGCGTGATTTGCGGATTGTGCTGCCCGACCGGACGCTCGAACACGGTGCGTTGCGGCTCGCTGATGGGCAGATCGCGGCGGTGATCGCTGGTGATCCACCCACCGACGCGCTCGCCCGTTCGTGCGCCGGGCTCACCGCGCTGCCCGGTATCATCGATCTGCACGGCGACATGGTCGAGCGCGAGGTCGAGCCGCGCGTCGGCGTGGCGTTCCCGGTCGAACCCGCGCTGTTCGAACTCGACAAACGGTTGATCGCCGCCGGCGTGACGACCGCCTACGCCGCGATCTCGTTTCACGAGACATCGGTGCGTAAAGGCGTGCGTACCGTCGATCGCGGTATCGGTATCGTCGAGACGATCAATCGCATCCAGCACAATCTGCTGTGCGATCTGCGCGTCCACGCGCGCTTCGAGATCACGCACCCGGAATTGATCCCACCGCTGCTTGGCCTGCTCGATGCCGGGCAGATCCACATGCTCTCGCTCACCGATCATACCCCCGGCCAGGGGCAGTATGCCAATATCGAACGGTTTATCGAGCAACTCGCACAATCGCGCGATGCCAGCCGTGATGCGATCGCCGCGCAGGTCGCCGCGCGCATGGCGTGGGCGCAGGAGCACCCGATCGACCTGGCGGCGGTCGCGGCCCTCACGCAGGCCGCCTGCGCGCGCGGCATTCCGGTGGCTTCGCACGATGACGATACGGCCGCCAAAGTTGCGCTGGTGCAGGAGCTTGGCGCAACGATCTGCGAGTTTCCCGTCACGCTCGATGCCGCGATCGCGGCGCGCGCGCGGGGCATGCATATCGTGATGGGCGCACCCAATGCGCTACGCGGCGAATCGCACTCTGGCAATCTGCACGCGCGCGCCGCGATTGGCGAGGGATTGGTGGATGTGCTGGCCGCCGATTACTACCCGGCCGCGATGCTCCACGCCGCCTATGCGCTGGCGCGTCAGGGCCTGCTCCCGCTGCACGAGTCGGTGGCGATGAT
>JAYUYF010000260.1:0-4695 GCA_043752605.1 Roseiflexaceae bacterium | reverse complement strand
GCATCGCATCACCCACAACAATCATGCCCGTCAGATCACGCCCCGCGAGCAACGTAGGCACGGCGACAATCTCATTCGCTTTGTGCCCGACCGCCACTTGGCCACGAACCACGCGATGCTCGGGAAGGTATGCGGCAACCAGATGTACACCGCGTGTGCCCGCGCGGGATTGTCCCGCGCACGGTCTTGCCATCCACCGCGCGTACGATGCTGGCGCGCGCCGGGACTTCGTGGGTGGCCTGCTGCTCCTGGAAGAACTGGCCTAACACGCGTGCGCGATCGTCGACATCAATCGCGTAGCCAAACACGCGGCTCCAGGTACTCTGGTGCGGCATAGTGGTGCGCTTCAGCCCCAGCAGGGCAGCACGATCTGCGGCGCGCAACCGTGCCCAGTCAGCGCGTGGTTCGTGGCGCGTATACCCGGCAAGCCGTCCAAGCACTGCGACCACGAGCAGACAGTCGAGCGGATAGCGCACCCCACGCGCAGCCCGCTTATCTGTGAGCGTCTGCAAGCGCGCGATGCGCGCCTGCAAGCTGAAGGCGAATGGCACATCCTGCGGCAGCTTGGATCGTGAACGGGATTGTGGTAGATTCCATACACACACCTTTCGTGGCGTCTCGATTGCTGACACGCCGATGATACTCGCGAAAGGTGTGTCCGTTTTCAGCAGGCTCGACTTTGCTCAGGCCCTGGCGCGAACCGCTTGGTCGTAGCGCATCCGCCAGACGCGCTGCTGCATATCCCACCGCCCACTCTGCTCTTTGATGGCCGCCTGAAGCGCACGTTCCCGCTCGCGCTACTTGGACACTCACGACCATTGCCGGGTCTGGTGATGGCGGCTGCCAATCAACTTGGGCAATAATCAGTTCAACCGTCTTAAGGCGTTTTTGGCGCTGTACGTCATACCGATAGCGGACACACAGCAGCGCATCCCTGTAGCGTTCAACTAATTGTTTCGTTCCCTTCTGCCCTGGGCGTAGCACGGATCGAACCCGCATGATGGTCTCCTTTGCGGCGCGCAGCCGTACCAGCCGATTGATTAGTCGCAACGCGACGCATATTATCCACAATTTGGGGACAGAATGTGTACAAATGTTCGAATTTGTGGTACGATGGGCGTAGATACGAAACAGGGAGGATGTGCTTCGATGGCCAAACAAACCGAAAATCTGACCGAGTGGACCGATCAATTGTTACTGGCCGAAGAGAAGATGTCTGAGACCTATGAGATGCTGAGCAGCTTGCAGCGCGAATTAAAGCAGGCCGGCCGCAAAAAGGATATGCAGGCGATCGCCGAGGTCACCGAGCGATTGGCGCGGTACGGGCGGTTGTTCGAGGATATCCGCGCGTCGTGGAACGACGTGGAATGATCCCCGCCCGCTGCACGGTCCCCTTTGCGGCTTCGCGGCTTCGCGTGCTATCCCTCTTCCCCCCGCGCGCCGCCGCCCCGCCGCTGATGTATGATAGACACGGTTCGTCATAGTTGACACAGAGGAGACGCTCGTGCAGCATACCATCCGCTGGACCCCGGAGAAGATCCGGCAGCGCACCGATTTGCTCGGCACCCTGGTGTACCGCCGCCGCGCGCCGTTGCCGCCGCTGCGCTACACCCGGCTCGAGAGCCCGTACACCCCGCCACCGCTCGCCGCCGATCTCGATGATAGCGCATGGCACGTTGTCCATCCGCACAGCTACTGGGGCGATTGGCTGAGCGACATGGCGCTGCGCGGCAGCTTCACTGTACCTGCCGATTGGAGCCACACCAGCCCGATTGCACTGTTTCTGCCACTTGGTGAGGCGGGCGATTTCGACCACCCCGAGGCGCTGATCTATATCGACGGCGTGGCCTACGCCGGTGCCGACCGCCAGCATCACGAGATTCGGCTCGATGCCGGGTACTGCGATGGCGAGCAGCATCGGCTGCTGCTGCACGGCTGGACGGGCGGGCTCTGGCACACTGGCCAGAAGACGCAGCTGTACGCCAAAGAATGCGCGGTGGTGCAGATCGACCAGCCCACGCGCGATCTCGAGATCCTGTCGCGCACTGCACTCGAAGCGGCGGCGCTGCTCCACGAGCACGCGCCCGAGCGCGCCCGGATCTACACGGCGCTCGATGATGCGTTCAAACTCGTCGATTTCCGCGAGCCGCACGGCGATGCGTTCTACGAAAGCGCGTCGCACGCGCTCGAGACGCTGCGCGCGGGGCTCGCGCGCGCCGGGCAGCCGCTCGATGTCGTGGTGCACGCCACCGGCCACGCACATATTGATGTGGCGTGGCTGTGGACGCTCGGCCAGACACGCCGTAAATCCGAGCGCACGTTTGCAACGGTGCTCAAGCTCATGGAGCAGTACCCCGAGTATCACTTCACCCAGAGCCAGCCGCAACTCTACGATTACATCCGCGAGGATCAGCCACAGATCCTGGCGCAGATCAAGCAGCGCGTCGCCGAAGGCCGCTGGGAGATCATCGGCGGCATGTGGATCGAGGCCGATTGCAACCTCACCGGTGCCGAATCGCTCGCGCGCCAGTTCTTGCTCGGCCGCAGCTTCTTCCGTGAGCATTTTGGTGCCGAAGCCGAGACGCGCGTGCTCTGGCTGCCCGATGTCTTTGGCTACGCCTGGGCGCTGCCGCAGCTGATCAAGCAGGCGGGTCTCGAGTATTTCTTTACCATCAAAATCGGCTGGAGCCAGTACAATCGCCTGCCGTACGATAGCTTCTACTGGCAGGGGCTCGATGGTACGCGCGTGCTGACGCACTTCTCGACCAGCCGCTCGAAAGACGGCTACGCCAGTACCTACAACGCGATGGCCAACCCGGAAGAGACCTACAGCACCTGGACCAACTTCCAGCAAAAAGATATCCAGCGCGATCTGCTGATGGCTTACGGCTTTGGCGATGGTGGCGGTGGCCCGACGCGCGACATGCTCGATCGTATCCGCATCCTCGGTGACATGCCGGGTATGCCGCAGCTCAAGCAGAGCTCGGTAAAGGATTTCTTCGAGACGCTCGAACGCGAATCGGGTGCGCAACTGCCGACGTGGAACGGCGAGCTTTACCTCGAGTACCACCGTGGCACCTATACCACCCAGGCGCGCAACAAACGCGCCAATCGCTACGCCGAGTTTGCGCTGCACGATGCCGAGTTGCTCGGCACACTCGCCAGTTTGCACGATACCAGTTTCAGCTACCCTGCCGCAGAACTGCGCAAAGCGTGGGAGCTGGTCTGCCTCAACCAGTTTCACGATATCATCCCCGGCACCAGCATCCGCGAGGTGTATCTCGAGTCGGCCGTGCATTACGAGCAGATCGCGCAGGCAGCCACCAGTGCGCGCGATGGCGCGATTGCGGCACTTGGTGCGCAACTCGGTGGCGAGATTCTGCTCGTCAACCCGACCAGCTTCGCCCAGACGGGGATCGTTTTTGTGGAAACGCAGATCGGCGCAGACGAACATCCGGCGCTCGCCGATGGTACGCTGCTCGTCTGCCAGCCCACCGACGGCGGCACGTTGCTGCACGTCGCAGCGCTGCCCGCGCTGAGCGTGGTGCCGGTCGTGCGTGGTGCGAGCGGGTCGCTGGCCGCGCTCGGGTTGCTCAGCGTCAGCGAGTCATTGCTCGAAAATGATCTGGTACGCGTCGAGATCAATGCCGATGGTGACATCAGCCGCTTCTACGACAAGCGCCACCAGCGCGAGGTGCTGCCCGCTGGCGCGCTCGCCAACCAGTTCCAGATGTTCGAAGACCGGCCGATGATGTGGGACGCGTGGGACGTCGATATCTTCTTCGACGACAAGCTGTATCTGGCCGAACCTGCCGCTGCGATTCGTGTGGCCGAAACCGGCCCGCTGCGCGCGACGATTGTGATCGAGCGCCAGATCGGCATTTCAACCTATACCCAGCGGATCTCGCTCGCGGTGGATAGCGCACAGCTCGATATCGACACCACGATCGACTGGCGCGAGCGCCACGCGCTACTCAAGGTCGCCTTCCCGGTCGATATCCTGGCACCCACCGCCACGCACGAGATCCAGTGGGGCAATGTCGAGCGGCCGACGCACCGCAACACTTCGTGGGACTGGGCGCGCTTCGAGACCTGCGCCCAGAAATGGATCGACCTGAGCGAGAGCGATTATGGGGTGAGTTTGCTGAACGACTGCAAGTATGGCCACGATGTGCGCGCCAACGTGATGCGTATCAGCCTGTTGCGCAGCCCCACACAGCCAGATCCTGAGGCTGATCAGGGCCAGCAGACCTTCCGCTACAGCCTGTTGCCACACGCCGGTCGCTGGGGCAGCGAGACGTACGCGGCCGCCTATGCGCTCAACGACCCGCTGCGCGCCTTCGTCAACCCGGTGCCCCGCGCCGCAGTTGCCACGAGCACGCTGTTGCGCGTGAGCCGCAGCAACGTGATTGTCGAGACCGTCAAACCCGCCGAAGATGGCGATGGCATCATCGTACGCCTGTACGAGAGCCAGCGCCAGCGTGGCAGTGTGACGTTGCAGTGTGGGTTTGGTGTCGCCGCAGCCGAGCACACCAACATCATGGAGGAGCCCGGCAGCGCGTTGCTCGTGCAGGACGGTGCGATCACCCTTGATCTGCATCCGTATGAGATCGCGACGAACCGGGTGCGCGCGGCGTAGGCGCGCATCCGCGATGCGCCCCGCAGTAGGGCCAAAGCATTGTGGGTGTATGCCCG
>JAYUYF010000259.1:0-1769 GCA_043752605.1 Roseiflexaceae bacterium | reverse complement strand
CCCATCGCGGGTCGCGGATCTGTCTCGAGCCGCAGGGGCACGTAACGACACTGTTGTGCCCCTACCATCAGTGGGTCTTCCGCCGCAATGGCGCGCTTCAGGCGGCGCGCCTCACCGGCCCTGATTTTGATAAAAGCGCGCACGGGCTCGCCAGCGCACGCGTGCGCGTCGTCGAGGGGCTGATTTTCATCTGCCTCGCAGACGATCCACCACCGTTCGATGATGTCGACGCGAGCATTCGCCCGCATCTGGCACCGCTGGAGCTGGGCAAGGCAGCGATCGCCTACCACCAGCGCTACGATTTGCGCGCGAACTGGAAGCTGATCGTCGAGAACTTTCACGAGTGTTATCACTGCCCGGGTACGCATCCCGAGTATTGCACGATCAGCAGTTGGGCAGCATCGATCAATGCACCCACACCCGAGTATCACGGCGCGTATGGTCGCGCGCGCGCTGCTGAGTGGCAGGAGATTGGTCTGCCGGTCGGCATGGTGCCGCTCAACGAAGAGCGACACTTCTATGTAGGACGTGTGCCACAGCGCGAAGGGTTTGTCAGCCAGACGATGGACGGTAAGGCCGCCGGGCTGCCGCTCGGCCGGT
The DNA here is from genome assembly GCA_043752605.1 of Roseiflexaceae bacterium. Classification (GTDB taxonomy): domain Bacteria; phylum Chloroflexota; class Chloroflexia; order Chloroflexales; family Roseiflexaceae; genus JAYUYF01. The sequence goes on along the minus strand of JAYUYF010000259.1, from coordinate 1,169 downwards.
TGCCGTATCAGGATGTCGGCTATGTCGGCATGGTCGTCTGGCCCACGATCTTTTTTGAGGCACCCGGCGATTATGCCGTCGTGATGCGGCTGACGCCGGTTGCAGCCAACCAGAGCATCGTCGATATGTACTGGCTGGTGAACCCGGCGACGCTGGATCAACCCGACTATGATCTCCAACGCCTGACCGAGGTCTGGAAGGCGACCGGCGAGCAAGACTGGGAGTTGGCGGTCAATAATCAGCGCGGCATCGAGTCGACGCGCTACCGTCCGGGTCCATATGTGCGCGGCTATGGCCTCGAAGATCCGCTGGTGATGTTTGTCGACTGGTATCTCAACCAAATCGCTTGACATGTGACGTGTGCGCCGTACGTGCATCGTTGCGGCGCACAAAGGATCTACTATGGCACCACAAACACAAGCACAACCGATCGCCAACACACGCACACCGCGTATTTCACTACGGCAGCGCGAATCGATCGCCTGCGCGTTGTTTATTGCACCCGCAGTGATTGGCTTCGTGGTATTTGCGGTGGTGCCGCTGGCGCTGGCCGCCTACATGAGCCTGATCGATCAGAGTATCGCCGGACAACCGCGCTTCGTCGGCGCTGCCAATTATCAGGCAATCTTTGCTGATCCGCTGTTCTGGACATCAGTGAGCGTGACCTTGCGCTACGCCGCTGCGGTCGTGCCGATGTGGATCATCAGTTCGCTCGCGCTGGCGCTGCTGATGAACCAGCCGCTGCCGGGTGTAGGCTTTTTTCGCGCGGTCTACTACCTGCCTGCGGTCTTTTCTGGCGTGGTTGTCGCGCTGCTGTTCAGCTGGATGTTCAACCCACGGATCGGTTTGATCAATATGGTGCTCGAAATGGTCGGCATCGATGGACCAAACTGGCTGCGCGACTCACGCACCGCGCTGCTCGCGCTGATTTTGCTCAGCCTGTGGGGTGTTGGCTGGTATGTGCCGATCTGGCTCGGCGGCCTGCAAAACATCCCCACCGAACTCTACGAAGCGGCAAATCTCGACGGTGCCAACGGGCTGACGCGTTTGCGCTATATCACACTACCGATGCTCAGCCCAATCATTTTGTACAACCTGGTTGTGAATATTATCTGGGCATTACAACTCTTTACTGAGCCATTTATGATGACCGACGGCGGACCACGTTT
>JAYUYF010000258.1:0-4709 GCA_043752605.1 Roseiflexaceae bacterium | reverse complement strand
AGGCGCTCCAACACCTGCAAACGCTCGATCTGCCACGCGATTTGCCTGAGGGCGATTACCAGATTATCGTGTCGATTGCGGAGACCACACTTGAAATTACGCGCATCCGCGTGGCTCCCGGTGGTGCGGTGGTGGGTGACCAATTTGTGCCACCCGTTATGTTGGCAGCGTGGCAAACGCTGGGTGGTGTGTCGCTTGGTGGTCCGGGCACCCCGCTGATGCCCGCCGTGCCATTTGCGGATGGCACACGCCAGTGTTTTATGCGCGCGTGTCTGCTCCAGCAGCCAGACGGCACGGTCATTCGTGAGCCGATCGGCCGCGTGTTGGCGGCGGGCGATTTAGCGGCACCCACCGCCGCCGAGTCACTCACCGTTGCCGCAGATGTCGGCGCGCAGGTCACACCCGCGCTGCGCAGTGGCGAGCGGATCGTGCAGTACTACGACTACGCGCGGCTGGCGCGCCCGGTGGCGGGTGGCCCTGCCACGGTGGATGCTATCGGTGCGGAGTATTTGCGGCTATTTGGGCGGCCGTATCGGTGGCGGTAGGGGGACTTTTGCCCCCTTGAACCCCAAATCTTTCGCTTGTGCGAGTCAGGTTGCCTACGCAGCATGCGGCAGGGTTGTCACCCTGCACCCGGAATCGGCGTAACTTCCAATTGGGTGCGGCTACGCACCGCAGCGGCAGGTGGGCGCTGCCCCCTGCACCCCCGCTGGCGGGCGCAACGCCCCGCCAGACCACCCCGTAAAGCGACCGATTGTGTGCCAATGGCCGAAGGGTACACGCATGCCCCGTTGCGGCGAACCGCGTACGCAGGGTCAGCTTCGGCCTGCTATGCGCAGAAGGGGCAGACACCGCCCAATTCGCTTGCGCCACGCCGTGTGCGGTTTTGGGGGTTCAAAGGGGGCGAAAGCGCCCCGTGCCGGGGTCCTGGGGCGGGAGCCTCAGGCGCTGCGGCGCGCCGCCGCACCCAGTTCGCAGGATGCGAAGAATCTTTGGCGCAGCCCGAGCGATCAATCTTCGCCCGGCTCGCCCGCCATGATTACCGCCAGTGGCCGCAAACGCGCGACGGGGGTGATCAGACCGGCCGCGACCTGTACGTCGATCACCCGCTCGATATCTTTGTAGGCCAGCGGCGATTCGTCGACGCTCAGGCCGCGTACCAGCACATCGCGCTCGCGCAGCAGATCCTGCACCGTCTTCTGTGCGATCGTGTTGCGCGCGTGGGTGCGGCTGAAGCGCCGCCCCGCCCCGTGCGCGGCGCTGGCATATGATGCCGGGTTGCCCTGCCCGGCCACGATATAGGTACTGGTGGCCATGCTGCCCGGAATAATGCCCAGTTCGCCCGCGCCCGCCGGTGTAGCACCTTTGCGGTGAATGACGTTGTCGCCATCGCGCCAGGCGAAGTTGTGGTGGTTCTGCACTACGCCCAGCGTGCCGAGGCGGGTGCGGCGCAGGAAGGCGGCGTGGATGACCTCGTGATTGGCGCGCGCAAAATCGCCGGCCAGCTCCATCGCGTGCCAGTACTCCTGGCCGGCTGCGCCACCTATATCGAGCCACTCGTACATCTTGGGCACATCGGCGTGGCGCGCGGTCTCCTCGGCCGCGATCTTTGAATAGCCATTGGCGATCGCAAAGCCTACGCCACGCGAGCCGCTGTGCGTGAGCAGGGCGGCGAAGCGTTGCGGTGTGGCGGGGAGCGCACTGCCATTGGCAGCTGGCAGCAGCTCGCCTTCGAGGAGTTCGGCGAAATGGTTGCCGCCGCCGCTGGTGCCGATCTGTTCTTTCGCCTTGACAAGCAGATGGCGCAGCCGCGGCGTGGCTTGCCAGCGGTCATCGTCGAGCAGTTCGTGGTCGGTAGCGCGCTGCCGTGCGCCCCCCACGCCAAAGACTGTCACCTCGCCCAGGTCTTTCAGCAACTCGGCGCGGCGCGCGCGCAACTCGTCGGGCGGAATATCCAGGATGGTGAGATGCATGCGGCAGCCAATATCAACGCCGACCATCATCGGCGACACGGCGCGGTGTGCCACAAACACACCGCCGATCGGCAACGCATAGCCGACGTGGGCATCGGGCATCAGGGCACCACCGACGGCCACCGGCAAGCGCAGCGCCATGCGCAACTGGTCGAGCGCGCTCTGCTCGATATCGGCACCCGCGCCCACATCGCCAAAGATGGTATGTGGCTGTGGCGCATCGCGTAGCGGCGTGGGCGCGGCGGGTGCGCCAAATTCGCTTGTGATCGCGGCGACGAGCGCGGTAGCATCGTGCCCCTGTTTCTTGAGCTCGCCCGCGCGTTTTGCGATCGCGGTGAAGCGCTTGTCGCCACGCCAGGCGCGGATCAGTTCGTGTGGTTTCATGGGTGCTCGCGTGCTCGCTGGTCGTAGCCAGGTAGTATAGCATATGGGTGCGGCTACGCGCCGCCGCGTCCGGGGCTCCTGCCCCGGAACCGGGTTGCCTACGCGGCAGGCGTCCGGGGCTGCCGCCCCGGAACCCCGGCACGGGGCGCTTTTGCCCCCTTTGAACCCGCAAAACCGCACATCGGGTGGCGCGAGAGAATCGGGTGGTATCTGCCCGATCGGCGAACAGCGGGCGGTGGCGTGCGATCGTACCGGGTTCACGTGGTGATACGAACTGTAGGGCCAAAGCATTTCCGGCGGCTGGCAAGCCGCCGCAGGAATGCTTTGGCCCGGGATGCAGGCAGGCATCCATGCATCCACCCGCACAGGCAGGAGCGGGAGCGCAGTGACTGGTCTGGTTCGACCGGGGCTAATCCGAAAATACTTTACGGTTTTTCCGAGATGCCACACGCATGGAAGTTGCCCATACCCAACCATCGAGACCCATCGTGGGCATAATTGTATACGTGTTCACGCGGGCTGCGGCGACTTGTGCCAGCAGATCATCACGATCGCTGTATGCGACAGGCCAGCACTGGGTTTTTGTTGTTTGAAATAATTTCGCGTGGCTATCGATAATGGTGGCGATTGTCTCGTAATTCTCCCGAATATCGAACAGAATGCTGTCTGGTGTATCGCGCGTGAAATAGTGTGCGAGCACATCTTCGAAAATAACGTCGGTGTATTCAGGAGATGTCTCGACTGGATATTCCGTAAACAGGACGATGGTATATCTGCGAGGTGTGGTGCTTGGAAACATACTGAATCCGTAAAGAATATTGTCGTGAACTGATAATTCCATTGAGCATCTCATTGTCTGCGCGGTGTGCCGCAACCGGGCATGCGTTGCCAGACCGGCTACGACTTGCCGCTGGCCGCGTAGGCCGCCCCTAAAATCGCGGCTCCATGCCGAGCAACCGCATCTCGTGGCGCAGGGTCTGCGCGAGCCCGTCGCGTAGCGGGCGCGGGTTGTAGCCGAGTTCGCGTTTCGCTTTGCTGTTGTCGCCCAGATACGTGGTGCCCGCGGTGACGCGCAGGTATTCGCTGCGGTAATCGGCGGGTACAGGCAGGATATTCTCGATTGGTGCCACCAGCGCGGCGGTGAACTTGAGCGCGGCGGGTGGCAGCCGCAACATTGGCGCGGGGATGCCGGTGATGCTCGCGGCCAGATCCATCGCTTCGGTGAGCGTGTGCGGCGGCCCGGCGATGATATAGTTGCCGGGTTTACCGTGGTGCAGCGCATCAATGTGGGCGCGGGCAATATCCTCGACGTGGCTCCAGCAGAAGGCGGTACGCTGCGGCAGCACGGGAAGTTGGCGTTGCAAATACTGGATGAATGTCGTACGTACGCTACTGGTGTCGCCCGGGCCATAGATCAGACCGGGCTGGACGATCACCAGCGGCAGGCCAGCGGCGATCAACGGGTCGGCCACGTCGAAGTGCGCGCGGGCCTTGGTATCATCGTAGAAACTCAGGTGTTTGCCACGGAAGTGATAGCTTTCGTCGACAATCCGCCCGTGCGTGTCGGAGTTGACCGCGATCGAACTGGTGTAGACACCGCGCGGGATGTGCAGGTCGCGCATCAGTTCGAGCACATTGCGCGTGCCCTGCACGTTGATCGCTTCGCCGTCGCGCCCGTCGCGGGCACCAAGTTTGTACCAGCCTGCGATATGGAGCACCCCGTCGGTGCCCTGCATCGGCGCGCGCATACTCTCGCGGTCGGTCACATCGCCTGCCACGAGCGCAACACCAGCGGCGGCCAGAGCGCTCGCCTTTGCCAGATTGCGCACGATCGCCGTGACGCGGTGCCCATCGGCTACGAGCATGCGTGCGACGACGCCACCCACAAATCCGGTTGCCCCGGTGATGAAATAATGCACGCGCTGCTCCTCGATCGGCCAAGTCCGCCACAATATAAAGGCGCATTGGTCATGTGTCAATCAAGAGTACGACGATAGAATAAAACGCGATCGGGACGCCCGTCACAGCTTTTCATCGTGTGCTCACCCGGCGCTGGTGCGAGTCGTGCTAGATTTACAACAGGAAGATGACTGACACAATGAGGAAATCAATGGATAACCGTGTGATCCCGTTCGCGCTGCTGCTGGGCGTGCTGACTGCATGTGGTGGCGCACAGACTGCCGAGCCGACGCGTGCGCCGCTGGCGCCCATCGCAGCACCGGCAGCGACGACCGCAGCCGTAGCTACCACCGCACCGGTCGCCGTGGCCACCAGCGTACCTGCATCCACAGCAGCTGCGCCCACTGCCGCCGCACTTACCACGAGTGGCCCGGTGGCGATCCGGCTCGAAGC
>JAYUYF010000257.1:0-1770 GCA_043752605.1 Roseiflexaceae bacterium | reverse complement strand
GGGGCCCCCCCACGCCAGCAACCGCCGTAAACTGTGGTATAATCTCCAGAGTCGAAAAGTACGCTCGCCGTAGACATTGTCACGGCGGTTCTTATTGTAAAGAGGATATTTCAGATGCCCAAGCGAACATGGCAGCCCAAGCGTATCCCGCGCCGCCGCAAGCACGGCTTTCTTTTGCGCATGTCGACGAAAGATGGTCGCTCGGTATTGCGTCGCCGTCGGCAGGCTGGTCGCTGGCGTTTGACCGTCAGTGATGAGCGCCGCCAGCTGCGCCGCGGTCACCGTTAACCAGCCCGCACGCCATGAAGCGTGCAATGCGTCTGCGGCGGCCCGAGCAATTTCAGCGCGTCCGACGCGATGGCCGCCGCCACGATGAACCGCTTGCCATGCTCAACGCCGCACTCAATCGGCGGCGGACAACGCGTTGTGGCTTTGTCGTTGGCAAGCGCGTTGGCAAAGCGGTAGATCGCAATCGTGCACGGCGGCGGCTGCGCGAAGCAGTACGGCTGATGTTTGGTAGGATCGCACCGGGCTGGGATCTTGTCTTTATTGCACGATCACCGCTGCTGACGACCATCAGCTTTATGCAACTTCAGCAGATCGTCGAACGTCTTGTGCAGCGGGCGGGTGCACTGGCTGAACCGCCCGCGCACGTGGAGAGCTAAGCTATGGGTGATATCTGGGGCGCGTTTGTCCGTCTGCTCGAGCAGGTTATGCTCTGGTTCTATGGTCTCACCGGCAACGGTGGCGTGGCAATTATTCTGTTTACGATCACTGTGCGGTTGATTATTTTGCCGCTCACGGTGCAGTCGATCCGTTCCTCACGGCGTATGGCAGAGGTGCAGCCGCTGCTGAAAGAAATTCAGCGCAAACATGGCAAGGAGCCGGCGAAGCTCCAGGAAGAGACGATCAAGCTCTACCGCGAGCAGAAGATCAATCCGGTGGGCGGCTGTCTGCCGATCTTCTTCCAGTTGCCAATCTTCCTTGGCGTGTATCAGGCCGTCACTCAGCTGACGCGCGTCTCACCTGCCGAACACGCGGGCAGCGCGATGCTGACGACGCTCGAAGCCGCAGGTAAAGCGCTGCCGGTGCTGGCTTCTGCCATCGGGCAGCCACAGCTCGCCGGTAGTTTTCTCTGGTTGCCAGATCTTGGTAAGCCCGATCCGTTGTTCATCCTTGGCGTGCTCTCGGTGTTGTTCCAGTTTATGGTGCAGCTCATGTCGATGCCGCGTGTGATGGATCCGCAGCAAAAGGCGATGATGAACTCGATGCTCATTATGCCGTTTCTGTTTGGTTTTGCGGGCTTTACCTTCCCCGCTGGCGCGGTGTTGTACTGGGTGATCGGCAGCTTGCTCTCGATGATCCAGACCTATGCAATATCGGGCTGGGGTTCACTGGCAAACTATCTCAAGTTTTTGCCGGTAGACTCGGGTTTCTTTCCGACAAAGGTGCCAGTGGCTGCGATTGCCGGTGTTGGCACAACCGATGCGGCACCGGCGGCAGATGATAAGATTAATCTGTGGGATCTCCTCAAGCCGTTGATCGACGAGCGACCTGAGACCACACCTGAACCGGCTGCTGTGGCATCGGAGTCCCCGACGCTCACCAATCAGGAGCGGCGTCGGGCGGCACAGGCACGCCAGCGGCGGCGTAGTTCGCGGTGATGGAGCCGGGTATCGAGCACGGGAGTAGGATGAAAAGCATTGAGATCCGGGCGCGAACTGTGGCCGAGGCTGTGCGGCTCGCGCTTCTGCAACTTGATAAAGATCA
>JAYUYF010000256.1:0-1770 GCA_043752605.1 Roseiflexaceae bacterium | reverse complement strand
ACACCAGTATTTTTGGCGCAGCGCTGATCGCGCTGTATGTCATTCTCTTTTTTGTGTTGCGCTTTGCCCTGCTCGCCGGGCTCGATAACGAACTCACGCTCGGCGCAAATATTCTGCAGCAGGGGTTTGAGAAGATCAACGTGCGTGTGATCGCGCAGCCACTCGCAGGTGATCGGGTCAAGGTGTGGCTCCAAACGCCGGCCGTGCGCGATTTCGAGGCCACTGCGGTCTTTGCACAGGTTTACCAGGAAAATGGCGATCTGGTCGGTGGCTCGCCAAACATGACGGGCCGCCTGCCGCTTGATCGGGCAAAATTTGAAGCGGCGCTCAAAGGTGCCAGCAGCCAGGCCACGATTGTGGGTGATGGACTACGGCTGCGTGAACTGGTGTTGCCGCTGACGCTCGACAATCAGGTCGTCGGCGTGTTGCAGGTGGCGCGGCCGATGGGCGAGACCGAGCGCGCGCTGACGCTGATGGTGTATGCGTTTGTTGGCAGCGGGGTAATCGTGATGCTCGCTGCCTGGCGCACGGGTGCCTGGCTGACGCTCGCGGCCTTCCGCCCGATCGACCAGATCGCTGAGACTGCCAGCAGTATCGTGCGCGCCGAGGATTTGAGCCGCCGTGTGCCGGTGCCCGCCGCGCAGGACGAAGTACAACGGCTGACGGTTACGATCAATGAGTTGCTGGCGCGGCTCGAGAATTTGTTCGACACGCAGCACCGCTTGCTTGCCGATATCTCGCACGAATTGCGCACACCGCTGGCGGCCATGAAGGGCAACCTCGAGGTGCTGGCGCGTGGTGCGGCGCGCGACCCCGAGTTGCTCGACGAATCATTGACCGATATGCGTAGCGAAGTGGCGCGCTTGATCCGTATGACCAACGACCTGCTGGTGCTGGCGCGCAGCGAGACCGGGCTCGAAGTACGCCACGAGCCAGTAGCACTTGATGTGCTGCTCACCGAGGTCCACCGTGAGATTATGGCGCTCGCCGATGGTGTGTCGTTGACGATCGCACTCGATGAGCCATTAACCGTGCGCGGCGATCGGGATCGGATCAAGCAGGCGCTGCTCAACTTAGGCGTCAATGCGATCCAGCATACACCGGCCGGCGGGCGCGTCACGCTTGGGCTCGAACGCCGCGATGCATACGCCGCGCTGGTGGTAAGTGATACGGGTGCCGGCATTGCGGCCAGTGATCTGCCACGCATTTTTGATCGATTCTACCGCGTCGATCGTTCGCGTAGCCGCAATGTCGGTGGCGCAGGTTTGGGGCTAGCGATTGTGCGCTGGGTAGCAGATGCGCACCAGGGCCGCGTGATCGCGACCAGCGCGGTGGGTGCGGGGAGCACCTTTGCCCTGCTGCTGCCGCTCGAAGCGAGTACGAACCATGCCGAGCCCGAAACAGGTTCACCAAAGACGCCGCTGCTCCGCCGTGGTATACCAGGCACCAGTAATGCTGGATAAGTGTGAGAGCGAATGTCACAACGATTACGCTCCACCGACCTCACCCCCCCGCCCCCTCTCCGATCCGGAGAGGGGGGAGTGCAGAGGAGCACAGCGACGTGCAGTTTCTCACCGTCAGCGATGAAGTCGTCCCCACGGTGTACAGTTTATCGGCACGCGAGCGGTTTGCGGCAGTCGAATGTGTGCTGGCATGCGGTGATCTGCCGTTTTACTATCTTGAGTTTCTGGTGACGACACTGGGCGTACCGTGTTTGTATGTGCAGGGCAATCACGACAAACCGGAGGTCAGCGAGCGCGAGCAGATCAT
>JAYUYF010000255.1:0-1771 GCA_043752605.1 Roseiflexaceae bacterium | reverse complement strand
AGATCGGTGCGGGCGATGTGAGCGCGATCAAGGCACTGGCCGATCAGTTTGGCGCAAAGCCGATCTGGGCTACCGAGTTTGGCTGGTCTGCAGGGGTTGCCGATCGCGACCCGAACGGCGTGGACGAGGAGACACAGGCGAATTATCTGGTACGCGCGGTGGCACTGCTCAAGGCGGCGGGCGTCGAGAAAATCCTGTGGTTTCGGCTGAAGGACACCGAGCGCCGCAATGGCCGCGCGTTCAATTCGTACGGATTACTGCGTGGTGGTGGCGATATCAACGATTTCTCGCAGCCACGCCCAGCGCTGACAGCCTTCCGGGTGCTGAACGAGCAACTGAGCGGCATGGGTGCTGGCACAGCGATCACGCTTGGCGGACAGCGCGTCGTTGTCGATTTCGAGCGTTTTGGCAACTGGCGACGCGGCGACCAGCCAAACGGTGAATTGATACCGGTGAACGAGCCACGCCGCAATGGCAACGGCGCGGCTGCGCTACGCTACAGCTTCCCGAGCGGCGGCAATGATTATGTCGTGTTTACGCCACAGCCGGCAATCGGCATTCCGGGCGCACCATCGCAGCTGGGGATCTGGATCAACGGCGACAGCAGCGGCCACGCGCTGAAAGTCTGGCTGACCGATGCCGAAAACGAGACGTTGCAATTTCGGCTCGGGTTTATTGGCGGCGGCGGCTGGCAACTGCTGGCGACACCGATCAATGGCCAGGTCGAGAACTTCAACCGGGTGAGCGGCAATGGCAACCTGCGGCTCGACTACCCGGTGCGGCTGACGGCGCTGGTGCTCGATGACGAGCCGGATGGAGCGAGCGGCTCGGGAACGTTTTACCTGGATGACATGACCGCGTTTGAGGGGCCTGAGGCGTACGGTGTGCGTTTCAGCCGTCCGGGGCGCGTTGTCGATGTGCTCTGGTCGCCGACCGGCGGGCGCGTCAATCTGCCGGTGAATGTACGTGCGGCGACGATCGTCACGCGTGATGGCAGCAGCCGCGAGATCGCAGGCGGCACACAGGGGCTCGATCTGGATCTGAGCGGCACACCGATCTTTGTGAGCTACAACGCTGCGCAGGCGCTGCCAGAACCGCTTCCGACGCCGACCGTGCCACCACCGCCGCCGATCACGGTCGATGGCCCGTGCCGTGATTTCGCCGAGACCGGGCAGCGGGTCTGCGGGCGCATTCTGGCGTACTGGAACGAGAACGGCGGGTTGCCGGTGTTTGGGTTCCCGATCACCCCGCTTTTGACCAAACAGGTCGAGGGGAAACCGTTGCAGGTACAGACCTTCGAACGCAACCGACTCGAGTTGCACCCCGCGAACGCGCGCCCATACGATGTGCTGCTGGGGCGGCTCGGCGCGGATCGGCTTGCGAGTAGTGGCCGCGACTGGCAGCAATTCCCGAAGGACGATCCGGGTGCAGCATACTATTTTCCGCAGACTGGCCAGGCAGTCGCGCCCGAATTTCAGGCCTACTGGGCGAGCAACGGGCTCGAATTCGACGGACGAGCGGGCAAAAGTGTGGGTGAGAGCCTGGCGCTGTTTGGCCTGCCGCTGTCACCTGCGATTATGGAGACCAACGCCGCCGACGGGCGTGTGTATCTGACACAACACTTCGAGCGCGCACGGTTTGAGTACCACCCGGAGAACGCAGGTACACCGTATGTGGTGCTGCTGGGGCTGCTGGGGCGTGAGACGACGGGGATTCGGTGAAGCGGATGTAGCGGCCCCACGGGAGCGGGCGGCGGGGCGGGGGGCGGGGG
>JAYUYF010000254.1:0-1771 GCA_043752605.1 Roseiflexaceae bacterium | reverse complement strand
GAATATGGGGCGCACGAACGTTACGGTGCCACGCATCGTAATCAACCGGTCATCGGCGTCAGTTGGTACGAAGCCACCGCCTACTGCGCCTGGCTGACGCTACGGTTCCCTGCGCACGGCACATATCTCCTGCCGAGCGAGGCCGAGTGGGAGTATGCCGCGCGTGGCACCACCCGCCGCCCGTACCCGTGGGGCAGCGATGAACTCGACCAACAGCGCGCGAATTTCAACAGCCAGTGGCAGGGCCCGACCGCTGTCGGTTGCTTCCCGCAAGGCGCGACACCGGAAGGCATTCTCGATCTGGCGGGCAACTGCTGGGAGTGGACACGCAGCGTATACAAACCCTACCCGTACAAGCAAGATGATGGGCGCGAGGCGGTGGGTAGTGATGTTGCGCAGGAAAACTTTACACTTCGTGGCGGCGGTTGGGCCAGTCATTCGCTCTCCCTGCGCGCTGCCGCCCGTGTCAGCAACGCGCCCGATAACCACTACGACGCTCTCGGTTTCCGTCTCGCCCTGCACCTCAATGTGTAAAGTGTTCTGTATCCTGTGCCGTCGTGAGTAGCAACTGCTGTTGCGGCAGATCCGGATAGCGGGCACTGGTTCCCCTCCCCCGTTGCGGGGGAGGGGTGGCGCGGCGCGCCGGGGTGGGGGAGAGGTCGCACTGCATGCATCGATTCGCATCGTCAAACCCGTCGGGTCTGATTTGCGCGTATCCGGGCTTGCGCCGCGACCAGACCCGACGGGTTTTGCATCGATTCGCGTCGACCGTTCCGCCACCCAACCGCCGCATGCATTCCCCTCTCCGTGTCGGAGAGGGATGGCGCGCAGCGCCGGGGTGAGGTTGGAGACCCGACGGGTTTTGCAGCGAATCGCAGCGCCGAATTCCTCAGGTACGGTGAGGTCTTGCGTGCTATACTACAGCGACAAATGAGCTTCCAAGAGTGGCGATGCAAACCGATGATCTCTTGCGCCGACTGGGCGCGCTGCGGGCCGTCGACTTGCTGCCGCTGCTGGGTGATGCCGATGCGACGCTGGTGCGCGCTGAATCGATCGAGCTTGCCTCACGCGCGCACCGGCTCGATCTCGTCTTGCACTTGCGTACACGCGCTGGTCGCGAATATATCCATATTGTCGAGTGGCAAGGCTACCGCAAAGACGATCTTTTGCAGCGGACGATGCGGTACATTGCCGAAATCACCGAGCAACAGCCGACGCGACCCGTGCTCTGCACAATTGTCTATCTGATACCCGAGAGTGATACCGGTGGCGTCGTTGGGGCATCAATACCGGGTTTGCGCGGTGGCTGGCAGTTCACGGTCGATACCATCAAGCTGTGGGAGATTGACGCGAAGCTGTATCTCGATGCCAGCCCTGGTCTTGCCGTGCTGACACCGTTGATGCGTGGTGCAACACCGGACACCGTATTTGCCGTCGCACAGCGCGTACTCGAAGAGGCCGAAACGTCGGAACGTGCCGAACTGATCGACATGTTGTCGGTCTTCGCCACCGCACTTGTTGAACCCGAGGTGATTATCGGACTCATCGGCAAGGAGAATCTCATGACAACCGGCATTATTTCGATCCTCGTCCGTGAACAAATGGACGAGTATCGCCAGCAAAGCGCAAAACAGGATCAGCAACACGTCATTTTGCTGCTGAGCCGGCTGTATCCCGATCTTCCGCTGCGTGTGATGCACGAGGTCGAGCAGATCACCGATGTCGATACGCTCAACGCGCTCATGTCGACACTCCTCAGAACTACCGATCC
>JAYUYF010000253.1:0-4717 GCA_043752605.1 Roseiflexaceae bacterium | reverse complement strand
TCGCGCTCGTCAGCCGTGTACCAGCTTCCACATCGGCGGTCATACCATTGACATTGAGAACAGGCATACGTTGCTCCTTCGCTACCAAACAAGACACTCTCATCTGTTACGCATCCCGCACGCAATTGGACGCACGGCAACCAGAGACGCTGCGTGCTACAATACCGTCCTATGGTTGCTGAACCGCGTTACATCGATACCCACGCGCATCTGTGCGCCGCGCAGTTTGCAGAAGACCGCGCTGCGGCGCTCGATCGTGCGGCGGCTGCCGGGGTGCATCGGGTGTTTGAAATCGGCTACGACCTGCCGTCGTCGCGCGCGGCGGTGGCACTGGCCGCGCGCCATCCGCAGGTCTGGGCGGTGGTAGGTATCCAGCCGCACTACGCGAGTACGACGACCGGAGCCGATCTGAACGAATTGCGCGCGCTGGCGGCCGCACCGCGGGTGGTGGCGATCGGCGAATGTGGCCTGGATTATTTCCACGACCGCGCGCCGCATGATGCCCAGGAGGCGCTGTTCCGCCGCCAGCTGGCGCTCGCGCGCGAACTTCATCTGCCGGTGGTGATCCATAGCCGCGATGCAGGAGCAGATACCATCCGCATCCTCGATTCGGCGGCGCGCGGTCAGCCGGGCATCATGCACTCGTTCTCGGGGGACTGGGCGTATGCTGCGGCGTGTATCGAGATCGGGTTTCACCTGTCGCTCAGCGGCCCGGTTACCTTTCGCAACGCCAGCGCGCTGCACGACGTAGCGCGCCGCGCGCCGATCGAGCGGCTGCTGAGCGAGACCGACAGCCCCTATCTTGCGCCGCATCCGTTGCGCGGCAAACGGAATGAGCCAGCCAACATCCCGCTGATTGTGGCGCAGATCGCCACCCTGCGCGGGATTGCTGTTGCGGCTGCGGCTGCGGCGCTGTGGCACAACGCCGCACAGCTGTTTCGGCTCGCCGAGGAGGACATGTAGATGGTTGCAACGACAAGCGGCAGCACACGCACCGGCTGGCCACGGCTGGGCGATTTGCTGCCAGGCACGATTCTGGCGCTGGTGATGGTCTGGTGTGTAGCGCAGAGTATTGCCAGCGCTGGCTGGGCAGACGGGATCGAAATCCTGCCGCTGGCGGCGCTACCCGCATTTGTGCTTGGCGTGATCACGGCGCGCATCGTGCCATTACCGTGGTGGCTGGCACACCCGCTCTCGCTGCTAACTGCGGTGGTCTGGTCGGTACAACTCGCGGGCGCAGCGCTGGTGGCGCGTACCAGCGAGGAATTTGGCCCACAGCTCGCCGCCCGGCTGACGACCTGGAGTGACTATGCGAGTGAGCTGATCATTCGCGGCGCGGCGCTCACCCGGCTGCTCCAGGCTGGTGGGCGCGGCGAAGATACGATTTTGTTTGTGCTGACGCTGACGCTGGCGATGTGGCTGCTGGGCTATCTGGTCGCGTGGCTGGTGTTTCGCAGCGGCTGGGCCTGGCTGGCGGGGGCACTGTGCCTGATCGTCGCGCTGCTCAATTATGCATTTGCCTCGCCCAAGCCGAGCGATCTGTTCTTTTTGCTCCTCACCGCCGCGCTATTGCTGGTGGTACAGCGCTATGTCGTCGCGCAGCAGACACGCTGGCTGGCGAACGGCGTCGAATTCCCGGATCTTTTAGGCGGGCGCTTCCTGATCGCGGCCGGGCTATTCTGCATCATCGCCATCCCGCTCACCGGCGCATTGCCAGGCTTCTCGGCGGGAACCGAAGTCACGCGGCTGTGGCAGGTCATTCGCTCGCCCTTTGTGAGCGCGCGCGAAGGCTGGCAGGATGCATTCAGCACAATCAACGCGCCAGCGGGCACCAGCGGCAGCTTTGTGACGCGCAACGCGCGCGTCGGCGGCGCACGGGTGATGGGCGATAGCGAAGTGCTGCGGGTGCGATCGGCAGAATATGAGTACTGGCGCGCGGTGACATTCGACCGCTACGTGGGCCGGCTGTGGCAAAATACGGTCGGCGAACGCGCGCGCGAGGTGCTGGGCGTGGCGACGGCCGAGGAGGCGCGCTCACCATTGCGGCCGGGCCAGGTGCTGGCGCAACCGGCGGTGCGTGGCCACGAGCGCGTGGTGCAGACGTTCGAGGTGCTGGCCGAACGCAGCGATGACCTGCTGCTGACCGGCGGGCAACTGCGCACATCAAGCGTGCCGGTGCGGGTGCAGAGCGGCTACGCGCAGATCGGTGGTGAGGAGCTGCCCAACTTTGGCGAAATATCGGAGGTGGCGGTCGATGGTGGGCTGGCGCTGACGCGCAACTATACCGTCGAGGTCTATCTTTCACAGGCGGGCGAGGCCGAGCTACGCGATGCGGGAACGACCTACCCCGACTGGGTGCGCGCCCACTATTTGCAACTTCCCGAGGCGCTACCCGCGCGCGTGGGTGAGCTGGCGGCGACGATTGTGCGCGACGCGAACGTGACCAACGCCTACGACCAGTCGGTGGCGATCCAGTCGTACCTGCGTACGTTGACCTATGACGAAACACGCAGTGCGCCGCCGGATGACCGCGACTGGGTCGATTATTTTCTGTTCGATTCAAAAGTCGGCTACTGCGACGATTTTGCTTCGGCGATGATCGTCATGTTGCGCACGCAGGGTATACCAGCACGGCTGGCGCAGGGCTACGCGGGCGGCACGCTCAACCCCGAACTCGGCGCGTATGTGGTGCGCGAGAGTATGACCCACTCGTGGCCGGAGGTCTATTTTCTCGAATACGGCTGGCAGCGCTTCGAGCCGACCGCCGCGCCTTACACGCGCGTGCCGTCGCGACCGGCATTTGGCAGCACCGCTGACTCGGCAACCGGCGGCCAGAGCGGCGCATCGGGTACCGACTATGAAGCCGAGCTGCGCCGCATGATGGAAGAAAACGCCAACGGTGCCGACAGCGGACTGACGCTCGAAGAGCTGAATGCCGAGATCGCCGCCCGCCAGCGCGCGGCGCAGATCGAACGGGCACTGCCGTGGGTGCTCGGCGGGCTGACGCTGCTGCTGATCGCAGGCGGCGTGGTGGGCGCACTCTGGTGGGATACGCGCGGCTTGAGCCCGGCGGCGGCGATCTTTGGCCGTATCACGCGGCTGGGGCGGCTGGCAGGCGTGAGCGCGGCAGCGCAGAGCACACCGTACGAGTATGGTAAGCGGCTCGCGGCAGCGATACCCGACGAACACCGTGCGATCCACCGCCTCGTCGACGCGTACGTTGGCGAGCGCTATGCGCGGGCAAAGCCCGATCCGCAGGATCTACTGGGTGACTGGCGTGCGGTGCGCCCCGCGCTGCTCGCGGTGGCGCTGCGACGGCTCATTCCGTGGCGGCGCGGCTGATCGCGGCACCGTGATCGCCGCACGCGCGGGTGCGTGGCTGGCGCAACACGCCCGGCTGATGCCGCTGGCGGCGGTGCTCGCGGCGCTCACACCGCTGCTGGTGCTGGCCGATGCGCCTGCGCATCCACATTGGCGCGCGCTGGCGATCGCCGGGCTCGGTGGGTTGCTGCTGGGGTTACGGGCGGGCGTACGATCCGGCGCGATCGGGCGGGCGGTGGACGGGGCGGGCGCGGGGCGGACGCAGCATGCTGCGTCCCTACGGGCGGGCGTGGGGGCCGGCGGGCGGGCGGTGGACGGGGCGGGCGTGGGGCCCGGCCACGCGATCCGGCGGATGATCACCGGCGCGATCGGGCGGACGCCGCATGTGGCGTCCCTACTGGTTCTGCTTCTGGCGGTGGCGGATGCGTTACCGCCGCTGGCGCTGGTGGCGGGCGATCTGGGGCAGATCGGCACGTGGGGCTGGCAATCGCTCGTGGGATTGTGGGCTGGCATCGGGACTGCCGATCTCCCGAATCTGGGTACACCGCTGTTTGCGGCGGCGGCGTTGCCGCGTCTGGCTGGCGATCTGTGGGCCATGCGGCTCGCGCTGATCTTTCCACTGGTGCAGGTGGGGCTCACCGCGCTAGGCGGCTGGTGGTGTGGCATCAGCGTCACCCACGGGCCGTCAGCCACGCGCGCGGTGTTGGCCCTGCTGGCGGCGTGTGTGCTGGCCGCCGTGCCAGGCGGGGCACGCACGCTGGCGCTGGCGCTCGGGATCACAGCGCTGGTCTGGTTTCTGGCGGTGGCTGCGCAGCACGCGCGCGAACACCGCTGGCAGCAAGACACGATCGACTACCCCGACGATCTGACGCTTGATGTGAGCGTGGCGGCGCTGACGCTGATCGGCGGCGCGCTACTGCTGGGCTGGGCGCTACCGCTGCGGCCCGACCATCCGGCCGTGCGTTGGGCACAACACCTGTTCACCGCGCCCGCCAGTGCCACCAGCGCTGGTGGCAACCTCGACACGCCAGCCCCAATCGGTCTCTCGGATCTGCCTGCCGTCTTGCTTGGCCGCTCGTTGCTGCAGGGCGAACAAGAGCGCCCGGCGCTCGCGATCACGACCACGGAGCGTGATGCTGCGCCACGCTACTGGCGCGCCCGCGTGCTGGAGCGCTACACCGGCCGTGCATGGGCCAGCAGCGCACAGGTGCGTGCGCGCCCGGCTGATCAGATTGTCAATGCGAGCGCAGATCTCGTCTTGCAGCAGATCACCGATCTGCGTAGCGACCGCCGCCTGATCGTGGCTGCGCCCGGCATTATCGCGCTCGATGTGGTCAGCAGCGCCGAGCGACTACCCGATGGCACGACTGCTGCGCTGGTGAGCGACCGGCTGTTG